>JBGSUP010000073.1:0-1896 GCA_041753485.1 Akkermansiaceae bacterium | reverse complement strand
GACGGCGGCGGCCAGGCCGGCACTGCCGCCGCCAATGACCACCACATCGAAACACCCGGGCAGCTGATTCATGATGACTTCGCCGCAAGCAATGCCGCCAGCGTCCGGGGAGTCGCGAGATTCTCGCGGGTCAAATCATCGGGGCCGAGTTCAAGGCCGAATTGCTCTTCCAGGGCGACCACCAGGCGCATCACCGCCATCGAGTCCAATCCGGCGGCTGGCAAATCGCCATCCTCCGGAAAATCCCAGTCCAAGTCCACCAGCCCCTCGTGGTTCATCCAATCAATCAACTCCGTCGGGCCCGGCGGCATATGTTTCGATGATCTCATGCGGCGCGACGCTGCGACGGGTTCCCCGGATGCATCAAGTGGAAATTGTCGCGCTGTCCGCCCTCAGAACTCCACCTCGGTCCCGAGCTCGGCGACTTCCACCGGCCCGTGGCTGCCGTCTTGCAACGCGTCGCGCAGGATCGCGGCGGCCTCCGGCTCGCCATGCACCAGCCAGACGCGCTTCTTCGGGCCGGTCATGCGCTTGAAGTAATCGAGCAGCTCCGAGTGATCCGCATGGCCGGAGAAGGAATCGACGATTTCAATGCGGGCGCGCACCTTGTAGCGCCCGCCGAGAATCGGCACCTCCCGCTCCCCGTCGCGGATGCGGCGGCCGAGCGTGTTCTCGGCGCAATAGCCGACGAAGAGCACGGTGGTCTTAGGATCGCCGATGTTGTTCTTGAGGTGGTGGAGGATGCGCCCGGCCTCGCACATGCCGGAGGCGGAGATGATGATCGCCACGCCGTGGATGTCATTGAGCGCCTTCGAGCCGTTAACCGACCGGACGAGTGTTAGATTTTCGAAGCCGAAGGGGTTCTGCCTCTCGAATAGGTTTTGGTAAACCTCCTCGTTGAAAGCATCCGGGTGGAGCCGATAGATCTCCGTGGCGCTCACCGCCAGCGGGCTGTCCACATACACCGGCACCGCGGGAATCTCGCCGCGTTCGAACAGATCGTTGAGCACGAAGAGAACCTGCTGGGTGCGCTCCACGGCGAAGGCCGGAATGAGGATCCTGCCGCCACGTTTCGCGGCCTGACGGATGATCTCCGCGAAGTGCGCGCCCATGCCCGGAGGCGCCTCGTGCTCGCGGCCGCCATAAGTGCTCTCCATCAGCAGGAAATCGACGTCAGGCACCGCCACCGGATCACGCAGCACTTCGTTTCCACCGCGCCCGACATCGCCGGAGAATAGGAAACGCTTCTTCCGTCCGTCGGCCCGATCGTCAACTTCTAACAAAACTTGGGCACTGCCGAGAATGTGACCGGCATCGATGAAGGTCAGCGAAACGCCGTCGCACACCGGCAGCGGGCGGTTGTAGCCGAGAGTCACGAACTGGCGGAGGCAGCGCTCCGCGTCCTGCTCGCTGTAGATCGGCGCGACCGGTCCCAGGCCGTCCCTTTTCCGGTGCTTGTTCAGCCAGTCGATATCGCCCTCCTGGATGCGCGCGGAATCGGCGAGCATGATCTGGCAGAGATCGCGGGTGGCGTGGGTGGCGTAGATGTTTCCCGTGAATCCGCTCTTGGTCAGATTGGGCAGGTTGCCGCTGTGGTCGATGTGGGCGTGGGACAGGATCACCGCGTCGATCGACTTGGGATCGAAGTGCGGGAAGCAGCAATTGACTTCGTAGGCGTGCCTGCGCGATCCCTGATAGAGCCCGCAATCGAGTAGAATGCGCTTGCCATTGACTTCGAGCAGGTGCTGGGAACCGGTGGTGGTGCCGGCCGCACCGCAGAATTTGAGTTTCATGTGGGCATGGGATTATGTCAGATTTTTCGAAAACACCAGCGAGTCGCGGCCGCTGGCCTCGAACTGCGCGCGGCGCTGCTCCGGCAGCGCGTCCACCGTCGCC
>JBGSUP010000072.1:0-9635 GCA_041753485.1 Akkermansiaceae bacterium | reverse complement strand
ATCTGGAAATGGCCGTCAACCGCATCCCTGAGGCGCAGCGGTTTTTTTCCGAAGCCCTCGCCATCGATCCGGCGCTCGGCAACGCATGGCTCGGCCAGGGGCTGGCTTACTTCCAGCAACGGGACCGTTCCGCAGCACTCCGCTCGATGACCCTCGCCGCGGCAGTGGAGCCGAACCGCTCGTTTCTCCGCAGCTATCTCGGCAAAGCCTTCGCCGAAAACCGGATCTCCCAACGTGCCAACCACGAACTCGGACTGGCCCGGAAACTCGACCCCGGCGACCCCACCGCGCCGCTCTATCAGGCGCTGCTCGACCAGCGAGAAAACCGCAACAACCGCGGCATCGGCAACCTGGAGGAATCCATCGCGCTCAACGACAACCGAGCCATCTTCCGCTCCGGCTTCCTGCTCGACAAGGACCGCTCCGTGCGCGAGGCGAACCTCGCCGCTCTCTATAAAAACGCCGGTATGACCGAGGTCAGCCTGGAGGAGGCGCGCCGGTCTGTCATAAGCGATTACCTGAATCCATCGGCCCACCTCTTCCTCTCTAACAGCGTCAACGCCCTGCGCGACCCGCGGCGCGTCTCCTTGCGCTATGAAACGCCGTGGTTCAACGAACTGCTCATTGCCAACCTGCTCTCTCCCGCCGGCACCGACCTGCTGCCACAAAACATTTCCCAACAGGAATACACCTCGTTGTTTCCATCGAAGCGCTTCGATTTTTCCAATCGCAGCATTTACCGCTCCGATGACGAGTTCCTCTCCACCGGCACCGCGCGCACGCGCTCCGGGAAGACCAGCGTTGCGCTGGATTATGAAATTTTCACGGCGGACGGCACGCGGTCGAATCAGGATGTGGAACGCTACACCGCCTACCTTCAGGTCAAACACGCGCTCACGCAGCGGGACAGCGTTTATCTCAATCTGAAGTTTCAGGATTCCAAAGGCGGCGACCTCCGGCAGCTCTATGATGAATCGACCTTCGATCCGGACTTCCGCTTCGAACAGGAGCAGGCGCCGGTGACGATCCTCGGCTACCAGCACGAGTGGTCGCCTAACAGCCGCACGCTCCTGCTCGGTGGCGCTCTCACCGACACCATCCGCACCCGCAATCTCGCGGGAACAAGCTTCGCGATGCTGATCGATCCCAACGCGCCGGTGCTTTCCGCGCCGGTGGCGTTTCCCAGCGACATTCAACAAGAGCGGGAAACCGAGGTTTACTTCGGCGAGATCCAGCACATCTGGAATGATGAGAAGCAGACGTTCTTGCTCGGAGCGCGTTTCGATACCGGCAGCTTCCCCACGGTGAACACCTTGGTGAACCAGGGGATTTTCGGCATCCTTCCAAACGATCCCTTCACTCTAACAGCCGATCCCGACTACGACCGCTGGGTGGCCTATGCCTACTACACCCGCGAGCTTGCCAGAGGACTCTGGGCCACCGCCGGTCTGGCCTATGACTGGCAGGAATACCCGTTCAATACCAGCCTGCCGCCCGTTTCGGAGCAACTCGATGAAACTTCCGAGTGGCGGCCCAAAGCCGGGCTCGTCTGGACGCCCGTGGACGAACTCACCCTGCGCCTCGGTTATGCCCGCTCCGTGGGTGGCTCCACATTCGATGAAAGCGTGCGCCTCGAGCCCACCCAGGTCGCGGGCTTCACCCAATCGTTCCGCACGCTCGTCAACGAATCACTGGTCGGCGGGCTGCCGGCTCCGCTGTTCGACACCGCAGGGGCGAGCGCGCTCTACAAATTCCCGACGCGCACCTATCTCGGCGGCGAGGCATTTCTGCGCAGCGCCGAGGCACTGCGCGGCGTCGGCGTGCTCGGGGTCGATACCAACACCTTCACCTACTACGACACGCTTCAACTCGGCGAGGCGCTCGACTATGAGGAATGGGGCGGTTCGGTTTATGTCAATCAGCTCATCGGCGACGAATGGGCACTTGGCGCGCGTTACACCTACATCCACGGTGAACTCGACCGCTCGTTTCCTGATCTAACAGCCTCAGGCGTCCCTGGCTTCTCCTCCTCGGAATCCTCGGACCTCCACCAGGCGGAAACCTACCTCATCTGGAGCCACGAAAGCGGCTGGTACAGCCGCCTCAACGCCCGCTTCTTCTCGCAGGACAACGAGGGCTATTCCCCATCCCTGCCGGGGGATTCGTGGTCTCAGCTTGATTTTTCCGTCGGGAAACGTCTATTCGACAATCATGGCGCGTTGGAAATCGGCGTGCTCAACCTCGCCGGCGACGATTACCAATTCAACCCCCTCCTCACCCAGCCCGATTTCCCCCGCGAACGTGTCTTTTTCGTCGAAATGCGAATAGATCTGTAAATTCCCCCGCAAGTTTCGAAACTTTGCCAGTCAGGAGATTGGCGTCATTCCTGCTCCCGCCCCATCCCCATCCCATGAAAACCTCCCCGCTGCTTTTCAGAATCATCCTGCTGCTGCTCGCCGGCCCTTTCGCCGGCCTGTTGATGGCGAATCCCCACACCGTCAATTTCGAGCCCGGGCTTCTTGCCAAGCGCAGCGGCGGCGGCGCGCTGGTGCAATCGGTTCCCACCGGCGATGCAGCCATCGCACCCACTCTGCTGGTCGAGCCGGGCTGGGTTTTCACCGGCTGGGACGCACCGCTGGCGGACGTCCGCTCGAATCTTTACATCAAGGCGAAATACGAGCTCCAGACCTTCCCGGTCACCTTCGATCTGGGTGCCCGCGGCACGCTCCAGAGCGGATTCCTCCAGCAGCCCGTCGCCTATGAGGGCGAGGCGGAAGCACCGGTCTTCGCCGTGCAGACGGGCTGGACCTTCACCGGCTGGGATCAGCCGTTGGATGACGTTCAGGCGGCCCGCGTCATCAACGCGATCTATCAGCAAAACAGCTACACCGTGCGCTTCGAAGCTGGCAGCCAGGCGCAGAGGGAGTCGGGCGGGGCCATGGTGCAAAGCGTGCTCCATGGCGAGCCGGCGGCCGCTCCCGTGCTCGCGGTGAACCCCGGCTGGACCTTCACCGGCTGGGACAATGCCTTCACTTCCATCACCGGAAATCTGACGGTCAAGGCGATCTATCAGTCCGTGACGGTGGAGGGAAACACCTTCCATGTCCGCGAGGGAGCGGTCGGCTCCGGCACCTCCTGGGCGGACGCCACCGGCAACCTGCAACAAGCCATCGACCAGTGCGTGGCCAGCGGCGGCGGTCAGGTCTGGGTTTCGGAAGGCACCTATCTTCCCGACCGGGCGGTCCACCCCAGCGCGGGTCTTTCCTCCTCCACCGTTCTCAGCGGCACCGTGGCTCAGGGCGAGTGGCGATATTTCGAAATCGTGATGCCACCCGGCAGCGGGAACCTCAGCGCCAACATGACCGGCACCGGCGATGCGGATCTCTATCTGGGCAGGTCCGTGCGGCCAACGACCACCTCGTTCAGCGCCCGCTCCTTCGGCCCGGATTCGACTGAAAGCGCCTTCCTGTCCCCAAGTGGCATCGGCACGGGCGAGGTCGTCCACATCGGCGTGCGCGGCTTTTCCGCCAGTTCGGACTTCACGCTTGAAATCAACTACGGCGCGCGGGATCGGCATTTCTCGCTGAGAAACGGCGTCACCGTGCTCGGAGGTTTCCCTGCCACCGGCGAACCGCTCGCTGGCGACCGCGATCCCGCCGCCCATCCGACCCTTTGTTCCGGCCAGATCAGCCCTTCGCTGCGGGCGCTCCACGTCTTCTATCACCCGTCGGCCGCGGCGCTCGATGCCAGTGCGGTGCTCGATGGCATCACCATCAGCGGCGGCCGGGCGGACTTCACCGGCGAGCACCGCGACGGCGGCGGCATGTTCAATTTCTTCTCTTCGCCCACCATCCGCAACTGCGTCTTCCTCGACAACTCCGCGATCGGCCGCGGCGGCGCGGTCTTCAGCCGCAACAGTGGCGCACGCTTCATCGGCTGCCACTTCGAAGCCAACAACGCATCCTTCGGCGGCGCGTTTTTCGAAACCGCCTCTCCCTTGCTGGTCCAAGGCTGCCGCTTCCTCTACAACTTCGCCAACAACGGCGGCGCGCTCGCCTTGGAAAACCCGGCCGGATATTACCTGAACTGCCGCTTCGATGGTAATTACGCTATGCTTGGGGGTGGTGCCAGCGTGACCGGCGGGGCATGCACTTTCATAAACTCGGCATTTGTTGGAAACTACGCCGACACCGGTGGCGGTCTGAGCACCGGCTCCGGAGCCACGGTGACCGCCATTCATTGCACTCTAACGGAAAACGATGGCAACGTCGGAGGCGGACTGGCCGTGGCTGATGACAGCTCGCTGATTCTCAGAAACTCCATCGTCCACAACAACAGCATCTATCAAGTTCCTGCCACCGCCGATGTTTTTGGCGCTGCCAATGTTTCCGCAACCGGCAGCCTGGTCGGCGGACCTTCCGGATTGGGCGTGTCCAACGCGAGTCCCCGTTTCGTCAGGAAGCCTTTCAACGGCAGTGGTTTTTGGGGCGACGATGACTCTACCCCAGAGACCGACGAAGCCTTGGACGACGACTTCGGCGACCTGCGCCTCCTCGACGGCTCGCCAGCCATCGATCTCGGCATGTCCGGCGACCTCCCGCCGGATGCTTTCGATCTCGATGCCGATGGTGATGTTCTGGAACATCTGCCACAGGACATCGGCGGGAATCCACGCCTCGCGGATTCTTCCCCTGATCCCGGTGTGTTCGAGGGTGTGAACATTTTCCTCGGCTTCACCCAGCCCGTGTTCCGGGTGAATGAATCGAGCGGGCTGGTGAATCTCTCCATTGCCCTCTCATCTCCGATGGATACGGACACCGTGATCCTTGCATCCATCGATCCGACAAGCAGCGCGACCCGAAACAACGACTATTCCGTCGGAACCTCCGCGCAGGTGGTGGACCTCGGGAGTGACCAGTTTCAAATAACGATTCCGGCTGGAAGTCTGCGTGTGACCCTCCCTGTCACAGTGTTCGACGATGGTCCCGGCGAAAGCGCCGAGTCACTCTTGATCCAATTGACAGTGGAGGCCGCTTTGCCGCTCGTGACAAAGGGTTTGCTCAACCTAGAAATCAACGAAGAGGTGCTGCCAAAGGTGATGATTGTGGAAGTCGCCGACGGATTGGAGGCGTCGCAGGAACCGGGATCAGATGAGCGATATGGAGAGTATGTGGAACTCTTCAATCCGGGGCTCACACCCGTATCGCTGCAAGGCTGGACCCTCGATATCGGTTATTACTCCATGCCCATTGAATATGTTGTAAACGGACTTCCGGCGGAGATTCCCGCACGCGGATTCTTCGTTCTGGCTTCTCCATCCATCAATCTGTCCTACTACAGGTTCAATTTTCCAGGGTCGAACTCGAGACTCTGGGCCCCTTGGGTTGGACTGCCTGACGCCCCGCCGGAAACGGGCTGGGATCTCGTTCTCAGGAACGAATCCGGCACCGAAATCGACAGCATCCAATATCGGAATGAAAGCGGCGCTGGTCCATGGCCTTCATTGACCCCGAGAGCTTCGATAGTCTTCACCGGCGGTGAGTTCGATGACAACAACGACCCGATTTTCTGGGAAACACACAACTTGCCGGCAGTGCCGGAAGTGCCGGAGATTGGATCCGATTCTCATTACTCACCCGGCGTTGGAAGTGGGCAGCAAGACGCAATCTTCCTGATGCCGGCCAGCCCGGAACCACCAAACCATGCCACTTCGATCACCGCCACCACTACGGGATACACCATCGAAGTGCAATGGACCGACCCAGCCGGCCCCTTGGCCCACGACGGGTATCTGATCGTCGGTTCAAGCGCTGGCTCCCCACTGCTCGTTCCGGAAGATGGTGTCGAATACCCGGCTGACGCCGACTTCAGCGACGGCCGGGTCGTAATCAAGACTTACAATTACGACCTCGTGAGCTTTTTCAAATCGACGGTATTCAATCGCCTGAAGCGGGGAACCCAATACGATTTCAAGATCTATCCATTTACCAACAGCGGATCGCTGATTGACTACAAGACCGACGGCCTTGTGCCGCAGGCAACGGCGACCACCGGCTCCCTTCCGGGCTTGATCATCACCGAGATCAGGCCGGCAGTGGATTCGAACAACGGAACCTACATCCACGGCTACATCGAGATCTTCAACAGCGAGAACTACCCGGTGGATCTCAACGGCTGGATCATACGCTATGTCCAACCATTTGTGTTTGAGGAGGGTGGCAATCCTGATGAACAGATCTACGACGCCATTATTTCCACCGGACAATCGCAGAACCCCATCATCATCCCCCCGCGTTCTTTTGTGGCGTTGACGACGGATTGGAATTATTCTCCTCCCTATTCAGGCATTATCGCGATCCCGCTATCCGGCAACAGAATGGTCATGTCGCTGGTCCACCCCGACGAAGTTTCAGAAGTTGATTGGATTGACTATGACCGCAGGCCTCCGAGTGACTGGCCAGGTGACTCTGACCCATCCTTTCCCGCGATGGTTTTCACGGGACGGGAGGACGATGACAACAACCTGGCCTCAAACTGGACCGCGGCGACCGCTTCCGTGAACACCAGGGTATTCGACGGGATCGTGAACCACGGTTCACCCGGATTGATGGGAGATGAACAGCAACTGGACATCATTGCCGACGCCGGCTCCGACTTTCAGGCTGCGGACTACGACGGCAATGGCGGCGTCACCGTCCGTCTCGACGCCTCGCGCACCAACGGCCTCGGCCACAGCTATCTCTGGACCTGGCCGGGCGGCTCCCTCAGCGGCGAGATCGTCTATGCCAGCTTCCCGGTCTCGCCGGATCCGGTGACCGTCACGCTGACCGTCACTGATCTCAACGGGGCAATAAAAACCGATACTTTGGAAGTCCGGGTCGCCGACGCCGCCGGACTGCTGCCGACCGAACTCACGGGCGCGGGATTCGGCAGCGTCAACGGTGCGATCGCTCTCTCGGAGACTCACCTCGTGGCGGGTGGTGATTTGGAAACCTATTCCTTCGAGCAGGTGGGCGAAGATTGGATCAAGACCGGGCTGGGTTTTTCCAGCACCCGGAGCCTCAGTGTCGCGGTGACGCCGCAGCGCCTCGTGTATATGGATTTCTTCACGGTTCAGCGACCGGTGGTTCTGGATCTCGTCAACGGAAACTGGGTGCCGGACACCAACCTGCCCGGACCTTTCCAGGCGAATCCCTCGTGGCTCGATCAGACCAGCCTGGCTGCGGAAGGGGAGCATGTGATCATGGGGATACCGCAGGCCGGAAGCGGCTTTTTCGAGCGGCTCGGACAAGTGCATGCCTATCGGAAATCCGGCGGTGTCTGGACCGAGCAGATTATCCCGAATACCGGTGGCGCCACCTCCGACAACGTAGGAGACCGCTGGGGGGCCAGTGTCGCCATCAGTGGCAACCGCCTCGTGATCGGCGTTCCCCGGGATCGGGATCTCGTGAACTTCAACCGGCTCGGATCGGTGCATCTTTACCAATGGAACGAAGCCGGCGGAACCTGGTCCTTCGATCAGGAAATCACCGGACCCGCAGGCTGGCTCGAGAACGAATTCGGCTACAGCGTGGCATTGGAGGGCGATACCCTGGTGATCGGCGCGCCATTCACCTTCAGCAATCCGACCAACCTGCAACCCGGCGCGGTAATGGTGTATGACCTCGGCGGCGGCCCTGCGGACCTCACGCAGACCTTCCTCGGCAGTGATGACGGCACGCTCTCCCGTTTCGGCGAGAGCGTAGCGATCCGCAGTGGCGTGATCGCAGTCGGCTCGCCAGGCGATGACGCGCGGGGTTTGGATGCCGGCGCGGCGTTTCTCTATCAGAAACCCGGCCCCTCGGAGCCATGGCAGGGTTCTCGCGTGGCATCCGGCTTTCTTCCCGCCGGCGGCAAGTTCGGCACCGTCGTGGCGCTGAATGCGAGCACCCTGGCCGTAGCCAGCTCCTCGCTGTCCAACTCGATTAGGGTTTTCGACCTCGCGGGCCTCAGTGGTGGCTTCAACATCGAACCCACCGCTGATGCAGGGCCGGACCGTTCGATCGCACGGACCGACAACTCGCCCGTGACCATCACGCTGGATGCCTCGGCCTCCTTCGACTACGAGGAACTCCCTCTCGTCCGCTACGAGTGGTGGTTCCCCGGCGTCGCCGAGCCACTGACCGGAAAAATCGTGACCACCCAGGTGAGCGGCGGCACCACCGGCATCACCTTGCGCGTCGTGGACAGCGGCGGTGCCGTCGGCGTGGACACCATCAACGTGAACGTCCAGCAGGGACCCACCGCCATCAGCCGCGGCAATCTCGTGATCATCGATACCGACAACGACGGCTTCAGCTCGGTGCGGCTCGACGGCTCCGGCTCCTTCGATCGGGAAGGTCCGCTGCAAAGCTTCGAATGGGAGTGGGCCGGCGGTTTCCAATCGGGCGCGCTTTCCACCGGAACCTTCTCCCAAACCCGCAGCCCGATCAATGTCGGCCTGCGGGTGACCGACCAAAGCGGTCTCAGCAACACCAGCAGCTTCCAGCTCCAGGTGCTCTCGTCTAACAGCAGTCCCGAGAAGATTTCCGCACAGGACGGCGAGGCGGGATCGGCCTTTGGTTCGAGCGTCGATACCGATGCCGGATTTACGGTCACCGGCGCGCCGAACAAGGACGACTATGGCCCCGCCGCGGGCCTCGCCCACGTGCATGCCTGGGATGGCCTGAGCTGGCAGGAGCAAATTCTCGTCAGTCCCGCATCGCCGCCCGCCGCGAACCACCGCTACGGTGCCGCCGTCGGAATCAGCGGGAATTTCATCGCCATCGGCGCCCCCGCAGCCGCTTCCCACGGCAGGGTCATCATTTTCAAGAAATCCGGCGCAAGCTGGGTCTGGAGCCAGACACTCGACCACCCGCTGGCTGCGGCCGGGGCGAACTTCGGCGAGAGCCTTGGCATCGATGGCGGGAATCTCGTGATCGCCGCACCCACTGAAACCCGCGACGATGAACAAGGTTTCGGCTATGCCTATCGACTCAACATAATCAGCGGCCAATGGGAATACGACCGCGAGTTCCAGCATGGCGGGTCCTCGATGTTTGGCACCGGCGGATTCGACAAGGTCGCCGTGGCCGGCGAGCTGATGGTTGTCGGAGCGCCGACACTCAACGGCTTCTACATTTACCGTGATGTCGCCGGAGAATGGATTTACGAAGATGCGCCGGATGGCCCCTACTTTGCTCCTCAGATCGGTTTGCCCCTGTTCGGCCAGGCCGTGGCGACCGATGGCGAATCCATCCTGATCGGTGCCCCGCAGTTAGACCGCGCCTTCGACTCACCCTATCTCGACGGCGTCGCTTATGCCTGCCGCCGGATCGCCGGCGAGTGGATTCTCACCCAGGAACTCGTGGCGGAAAAGGGCTACGGCTCCAACGGGAAATTCGCCACAAGTTTGGCCTTCGACCAGGGTGCCGCAGTGGTCGGGATCGGCAACGGGTACTTCGTAAACGAAACCGGGGATCGTGTGGATTTCTACCGCGAGCAAGGCGATAGCTGGTTCAAGACCGGCAGCTACGGACCGTCCTCCAATGCGGACCGCGGCGACTTCGGCGGAGCGGTCGCCCTGGCCGACGGTCTGGTGGTGGTGGGCGCGAAAT
>JBGSUP010000071.1:0-2311 GCA_041753485.1 Akkermansiaceae bacterium | reverse complement strand
AGTTCGCTGGATTTCAACACCGAGCGGGTCCTTTTTGGGGTGCCCGGCACCGCCAATCCGGCGAGCGGCAGGCGGGAATTCGGCATCCATGTGCTCAACTCCCCGGGCTTCGACGGCCACTCGTATTCAGGAATCGCACCTACCGACGGGCAGGATTTGATGCTGGTCGCCAAGCTTGATTTCGCAGGCGATTTGTTGTCGCTGTGGTTGCAACCCGACCTCGCGCAACCGGAACAAGTGCAGGCTCCCGTCGTCACCCGGGCTTACCCCTCCGCCAGCCCGAGCACTGCGGTCCGCCTCGGCTCCGGAGGCGCGGCAGCCACAGTCTGGGACGATCTGGTCGTCGCCACCTCATGGTCCGGATTGGCGCGCAATGGTGCCTTTCCGGCAAATGACTCGTTCACCATGAACCCGGGCGGCAAGGCGGCCGTCGCGGTTCTGAAAAATGACGCCGGAAACGTGAACCCCGCCAGCGTCAGCATCGCCAGTCCACCCTCATTCGGGAGCGCCATCGTCCTCCCTGATGGTCGCATCCGCTACATCCATGGCAGCGGAAATCCAACGATCGACAGCTTCAGCTACACCGCCAGCGGTCTGAATCGCACACCCTCCGGTCCCGCCACGGTCACTGTGAACTTCACCGACTCGGCCCGCTTCTCCAGCGATTTTGTCTCGCTGCCTGCCGAGGCACCCGCCACCGGCTTCGCGCTCGTGGATGCCTTTCCCGGCCTCGCGTTCGACTCGCCGCACGATTTCGCCGCTGCCGGAAACTCACTGTTCGTCACCGAGGGCGACGGCCGCGTCTGGCTGATCCCGGATGTCACCGCCGCCACGCCTGCGAAAACCCTCTTCCTCACCATCACCGACCGCGTCGAGCACGACGGCAACGAACTTGCAATGAAGGGCATCGCCCTCCACCCGGCCTATGCCACCAACGGCCACCTCTTCGTCACCTACAATCACAACTCCGGCGGCTCCCGCAGCGTGCGGCTGTCGCGCTTCACCCGCTCGACCTCCAATCCCCTGACAGCCGATCCCGCGAGCGAGCTCGTCCTGATCAACCAGTCCAACCAAGGCGTCTTCCACAACATCTCCGTCTGCCGCTTCGGCCCGGATGGCTATCTCTACCTTGGCCTGGGCGATGAGGGCACGCAGGAGGACGGCTTCGACAACTCCCAACACATCGATAAAAACCTGTGGTCGTCCATCCTCCGCATCGATGTGGACAAGCGCCCAGGCAACCTGGCTCCCAATCCCGACACCGACATCCCCGGCAGCGGCAGTGCGGCAGTCGGTTTCCTGATTCCCGCGGACAACCCGTTCGTCGGGGCCACCGCCTTCAATGGCCGTCCCCTCAATCCATCCTCGGTCCGGACTGAAATCTTCGCCAGCGGCGTGCGCAATCCCTGGCAATTTCAATTCGATCCGGCGACCGGCGAGTTGTGGGTTGGCGACGTGGGCCGCGGCAACCGTGAGGAAATCAACATCTTCCAAGCCGGCGACAACGGCGGCTGGGCTTGGCGCGAAGGCACCCAGGCAGGACCACGGGCCGGACAATCGATCAATGGGGCCACCGAGTCCGCCGCCACCCTGACCGGTCCCATCTATGAATATAGCCATGGCGGCGGGGCGTTTCAGGGGCAATCCGTCACCGGCGGCATCGTTTATCGCGGCGGCCGCATCCCCGGCCTCGTCGGAAAATACCTTTTCGCCGATTATGTTTCCGGAAACATCTGGAGCCTCGAGCGCGGCCCCAGCCCCACCATCGAGCGCCTAGCCACCCGGTCCTCCATCGTCTCCTTCTGCGCGGACCCCTCCAATGGCGACGCCCTGCTGCTCAACCGCGGTGGCAACGGCGGCAACCCCGGCAGCGGTGGCATCCTGCGCCTCGTCCAAACCGCCAACGACTCATCCTTCCCGGAAACCCTCAACGCCACCGGCATTTTCGCCGACCTTTCCGATCTCACTCCGAATCCCGGCGCCCATGCCTACGACGTCAACCTCCGCTTCTGGTCCGACCAGGCGGACAAATCCCGGTGGTTCCTCATCAACAATCCCGTGGATCAGGTCGGCTTCTCGCGCGACGCCCCGTGGACCTTTCCGGAGGGCATGGTCTGGGTGAAACACTTCGACCTGGAACTCAGCCCGGGAAACCCAGGCACCCGCCGCCGCATCGAGACCCGCGTGCTCGTCAAGACCACCTCCGCCGCCTATGGCGTCACCTACTTGTGGAACCACATCAGCGACGGCCAGCCACAGACCGAAGCCACGCTCGTCGGCCCGAATGGCGCGGATCTCGCCCTGCCCGCGC
>JBGSUP010000070.1:0-5225 GCA_041753485.1 Akkermansiaceae bacterium | reverse complement strand
ACCGGCAAGGTGCTCTCGATCCCGGTCGGCGAAGCCGTGCTTGGCCGCGTGGTCAACGCGCTCGGCCAACCGATCGACGGCAAGGGCGAAATCGCCGCCGCCGCGAACTATCCGATGGAGAAAATCGCGCCGGGCATCATCAAACGGAAGTCCGTTTCCGTTCCGGTGCAGACCGGCATCATGTCGATCGATGCGATGATTCCCGTCGGCCGCGGCCAGCGCGAGCTCATCATCGGCGACCGCGCCACCGGCAAAACCACCATCGCGGTGGACACCATCATATCCCAGGCCCAGCAAAACAAGGCCGCGGAGCAGGGCAAGCTCCAGAACCACAAGCCGATGTATTGCATCTACGTCGCCATCGGCCAGAAGCTCTCCAACGTCGCCCGAATCCACAAGATCCTCGAAGACGCCGGCGCGATGGAATACACCACCCTCGTCTCAGCCTCCGCTTCCGATGCCGCCGCCATGCAATACCTCGCACCGTATGCGGGTTGCGCCATCGCCGAGTATTTCATGGATCAGGGCAAGGACTGCCTGATCGTGTTCGACGACCTTTCCAAACACGCCGTCGCCTATCGCCAAGTTTCGCTGATTCTCCGCCGCCCCTCCGGCCGCGAAGCGTATCCCGGTGACGTGTTCTATCTCCACAGCCGCCTGCTCGAACGTTCCGCCCGCCTATCAGAATCCGCGGGCGGTGGTTCGCTCACGGCGCTGCCGATCATCGAAACCCAGGTCGGCGACGTTTCCGCCTACATCCCGACCAACGTGATCTCGATCACCGACGGCCAGATCTATCTGGAAACCGACCTTTTCTATCAGGGCGTCCGCCCCGCCATTTCGGTGGGTCTCTCGGTGTCGCGCGTCGGTTCCGCCGCGCAAACCAAGACCATCAAGTCCGTGGCCGGCACCACCAAGCTCGACCTCGCGCAGTATCGTGAACTCCAGGCCTTCGCCCAGTTCGGGTCCGACCTCGACGCCTCCACCAAGAAGAAGCTCGATCGCGGCGCGCGAATCGTGGAGCTCTTCAAACAGAACCAATACAGCCCGCTGGCCATGGAGATGGAATCCATCTACCTCTTTGCCATGCAGAACGGCTACTTCGACGACGTCACCGTCTCGGATGTGAAGCGTTTCCAAGCCGCGCTTGGGGACTTCTTCAACACCCGCAAGGGTGATCTGCTCGACCGCATCCGCAACGAAAAGCCAGACCTTAAGAAGGACGCCGCAATGGTCGATGCCGTCAAGCAAGGCATCGAGGACTTCAAGAAGAGCTGGAAGTAATCTGCTCTCCGGTTTCTGGACTCTGACCTCTAACATCAAATGGCCAACCTCCGCGACATCCGCCGGCGCATCAAATCGGTCAAGAACACCGCGCAAATCACCCGCGCGATGCAGCTTGTCGCGGCCGCGAAGATGAAAAAGGCGCAGGACCAGGCGCTCGCTGGCCGGGATTACGCGCTGCACCTCACCCAGGTGCTGTTCGACATCCGCAAAAACTTCGGCGAGGAATCCCACCCCTTCCTCGAGCACCGCAACGGCGGCCGCGAGCTGGTGCTCGTGATCTCCACCGACAAGGGCCTTTGCGGACCGCTCAACACCAACCTCGCCCGCAAAATCAAGTTGTTGACCTCGCCGGACGCCGATTTCATCACGGTCGGCCGGAAACTTCGGATCCTGTGCGAAAAACTCGGCAAGAACGTGATCGCGGATTTCACCGTGCGCGACCCGGTGCCTTTCTCGCAAACCCGTCCGATCGCCAGGTTCATCAGCCAGCAGTATCTGGATGGCAATTACGACAAAGTCTCCATCGCCTTCACCAGTTTCATCAACACCCTGCGCCAGGAAGCCGAAGTCGTTACCCTGCTGCCCATCCAGGGACGCCGCAAGGGCGAGGAACAGGCCTTCGAATCCATCGGCAAGGGCTTTGCCGTCGAGGAACACCTCAACGAGCCCGACCGCGACTACACTTTCGAGCCCAGCCCCGCCGAAGTGCTTGGCGCGATCCTGCCGCTATATGTGAATTATGAGGTGTTCCAGGCACACGTCGAATCCCGCGCCTCCGAGCACTCCGCACGCATGGTCGCCATGAAGTCCGCCACCGACAACGCCAACAAGTTCATCAAGGAGCTCACCCTCGAATACAACAAACTCCGTCAGGGCGCGATCACCGCCGAGCTTCTCGAAATCACCACCGCGATGAAGGCGATGGAATAGCCGATGAGTGGAAAGTGATCAGTGATCAGTGATCAGTGGTCAGATTCCGCGAACTCAGTGACCGACCAAACACACCGAAGCCAGTTCACAATCCCGCTTTCATCACAGACTCCGAATAAAACACTGATCACTGATCACTTCTACCACTTCTTCACATGAGCAACCAAGGAACCATCGTCCAGATCATCGGCGCGGTCATCGACGCCGACTTCTCCAAGGCCACCAAGCTGCCTGAAATCTACAATGCCCTGGAGATCCAATACGTCCTCAACGGCGTGGACACCAAGCTCGTGCTCGAAGTGCAGCAACACCTGGGTGACAACTGGGTGCGCGCGGTCGCCATGTCCACCACCGATGGTCTCAAGCGCGGCATGACCCTCACCGATACCGGCAAGCCGATCGCCGTGCCCGTCGGCAAACAGGTTCTCGGCCGGATCTTCAACGTCACCGGCGAGCTTGTGGACGAAAACTCGCCGATTGCCGATGCCTCCTTCCGGTCGCCGATCCACCGCCCGGCTCCCACCCTCACCGAGCAATCCGCCAACACCGAAGTGCTCGCCACCGGCATCAAGGTGATCGACCTCATCTGCCCGCTGCTCAAGGGCGGCAAGGGCGGCATGTTCGGCGGTGCCGGTGTCGGCAAGACCGTCGTCATCATGGAGCTCATCAACAACATCGCAAAAGCGCACGGCGGTTTCTCCGTCTTCGCCGGGGTGGGTGAGCGGACACGTGAAGGAAACGACCTCTACTGGGAAATGATCGAATCCGGCGTCATCGCCACCGCAAAGGACGAAAAGGGTCATCCGAAGCTCAATGACAACGGCACCCCCGTGCTCGCCGAAGGCTCCAAGGTCGCCCTCTGCTACGGCCAGATGAACGAGCCTCCCGGCGCGCGTCTCCGCGTCGCTCTATCAGCCCTCACGATGGCCGAGCACTTCCGCGATGAGGACAACCAGGACGTGCTGCTCTTCGTCGATAACATCTTCCGTTTCTCCCAAGCCGGATCCGAAGTGTCCGCGCTGCTCGGCCGCACGCCGTCCGCCGTGGGTTACCAGCCGACCCTCTCCGAGGAAATGGCCGGCCTCCAGGAGCGGATCACCTCCACCAACAAAGGCTCGATCACCTCGATCCAGGCCGTTTACGTGCCTGCGGACGACCTGACCGACCCCGCTCCCGCCAACACCTTCGCCCACCTTGACGCGACCGTCGTGCTGGAGCGCTCGCTCGCCGAGCAAGCGCTGTTCCCCGCGGTGGACCCGCTGGCCTCGACTTCCAAAGCCCTCGCGCCCGACATCGTTGGCGAGGAACACTACCGCGTCGCCCGCGGCGTGCAGCAAGTGCTCCAGCGCTACAAGGACCTTCAGGACATCATCGCCATTCTCGGCATGGACGAGCTTTCCGACGAAGACAAGATGACCGTCTTCCGCGCCCGCAAGATCCAGCGTTTCCTCACCCAGCCCTTCCACGTCGCGGAAGTCTTCACCAACGTTTCCGGCGTGCTCTGCTCGAGCGAAGACACCGTCAAGGGCTTCGCTGAAATCCTCGACGGCAAGCTCGACAACGTGCCCGAAGGCAAGTTCTACATGAAGGGCAGCATCGATTCCGTCGCACGCGACTGAATCGGATTTTGAATGATGAATGTTGAATTAGTTAATCTTCATTCCCATTCAAAATTCATCATCCAAAATTCAAAATTGACCCCACATGCCCCTCCACCTTGATATCGTCACTCCCGAGAAGAAGGTTTTCTCGGATGCCGTGGAAAACGTCTATCTTCCCGGAGCGGATGGGGAAATCGGCGTTCTGCCGATGCACGCGGGCCTCGTGACCGCGCTCAAACCCGGCGAACTTCGCTACCTTCACAACGGCCAGGTGGTCACCCTCGCAATCGGATCCGGCTTCGCGGAAATCACCCAGACCAAGGTCACGGTCCTCACCGACATGGCGCTCGGCGAGTCCGAGATCGACGAACTGAGCGCCGAGGAGGCGATCCAGCGCGCCCAGGAAAAACTCCATGCCGTCGAGCACAGCATGGACGCCGAGGAGGTGGCCTATCTTCAAGGCGTGATCTCGAAATCCACCGCCGCCCTCCACTTCAAAAGGAAGACTCGCGGCTGACGGCTTCGACGGCGACAATGCACACGTCGTCATCGTAGGCCTGCCGGTGTTGGAAGGCGGTCACATCGCAGACGATCTTCGCTGGCATGGCCGCCATCGGGCCGTCGAGGGCCTCGTCGAGGCTCTTGGCCAGGCGTTCGACGCCGAACATCTCGCCGCCGGGGTTTTCCGCCTCAAAGGCACCATCGGTGAAAAGCAGGAACACATCGCCGGGCAGCAGTGTGGATTCACTGGTCCGGAAAGCTCCTTGTGGAAGCAGTCCGAGTGCCGGCTGGTGATGGGGTTCGTTCCATAACGGTTCGGGAGGCTTACCGCTGCCACGGCGCGCGCGCAAGGGCGCGGGATGCCCGGCCACCGACCACGAGGCGGTGGCCTTGCAGGTATCGAGCACGAGAAAGAACGCGGTCACGAAAAGTGTCTGGCCGCTGTGCGAGCTGACCTCGTGCAGGTGGCGGTTGAGTTCACCGAGAAAAACTCCGGGATCGCTCACCTCTCCGGTGTGATTGCGAACCACCGCCCGCAGGATGGCGGTGATCAGCGCCGAGCGCGCGCCATGGCCCATCACATCCGCAATCAAAATGCCGGCGCGGTTTTCATCCAGTTCGATGAGATCGAAAAAATCCCCGCCGACGGTGGAGGCGGGCTGATAGAAATGGGCGAAGCGCAGGCGCAGCGGATTGGCGGTGGTTGGTGATGGCACTTCCGGGTAGCGTGACGGCAGCAGCGCGTTTTGGAACTGGCGCGCCATTTCGAGCTCGTTCTGGATGACGGAGGTTTTGGCGGCCACTTCCGCCTCCAGTTCGCGGTGGTAGCGGAGTACGCGCGAGGTCATCACCGCGAAGTCGCCGGCAAGGGTTTCAATTTCATCGCCGGTGCGGATTGCCTCGATT
>JBGSUP010000069.1:0-15174 GCA_041753485.1 Akkermansiaceae bacterium | reverse complement strand
ATCCGGACACCGGAGAACCCTCGGCCGGAGCGGTCACGGCGGATGTCACCTTCATGATCGGAAATGCCAAAAGGGGACTGCTCACGGGCCGTGCCGCCAACGCCGTGGGCTCGCTCGCGCTGGTGCCCGTCGAGATCCTGACGGCTTCCGAGACCAGCGAGATTGAATTGATCGCGCCCCAAACGATGGATTTCGGAAAAACCCCGCGGCCCTACGATTTTCACAAGGGCAAGGCAGGCAGGGTTGCGATCGTCGCCGGATCCACCCGCTACCCGGGAGCCGCAGTGCTCGCCGCCACCGGTGCCCTTCGCGGCGGTGCCGGACTCATCACCCTCCATGTGCCCGGCGATGCCACCGCCGTCATCGCTGCCCGATGCCCGCCGGAAATCATCGTCAGCGCCATCTCCTCACCAAGGGACCTGTGGAACCTCGACTGCGATGTCGTGGTCGTCGGCTGTGGAATCGCCGAAGTCGATCCAGGTGCGGCCGCCACCCTGCTTGACTGGCTTGAGCAGCTCACGGTGCCCGTTGTGATCGACGCAGATGCTCTCAATTTGATCGCGAAATCCGGGCGACTGGGAATTTTCCAAGACCAACACGTGATCACACCGCATCCCGGAGAGTTCCAGCGGCTGGCTCCGGACCTCGCCGGTTTGTCGCGGGAGTCGGCCGCCAGCAGCTTGGCGGCCCGGATCTCCGCTGTCCTCTTGCTCAAAGGCTGCCGGACACTCGTCACCCGCCACGGGCAGCCACTCTGGGGCAACGCCACCGGCTCGCCGGGCATGGCCACAGGCGGTCAAGGAGACCTGCTCGCGGGGGTGATCGGAGCCCTCCTCGCCGCAGACAATTCCCCGCTGGAAGCCGCCGCCCTTGGTGCGTGGCTCTGCGGTCGCGCCGCCGAAATCGCCCTCAATGACCCCGCGCTCTCACCGGAATCCCTCACCCCCTGCGACGTCGCCAATCACTTGGGCGGGGCATTCAATGATTGGAAGTCCGCCCGCAGATAACCAAAAACCGGCGGCTCCCTGATGGGAAGCCGCCGGCTGATTGAAAGTCACAAAACAAGCCTCAGTTCACCGCCACAGCGGAGGAACCAGTCTCACCTGTCCGAATCCGGATGGCTTCCTCCACCGTCGAAATGAATACCTTGCCGTCACCGATTTTGCCGGTGTTGGCACTCTTCACAATCACCGCCGCCACACTCTGCGATTGCGCGTCGTCAACAACAATCTCGATCTTGACCTTGGGCAAAAAGTCCACGGTGTATTCGGAACCCCGGTAAATTTCCGTGTGCCCCTTCTGACGACCAAAGCCCTTGACTTCGGTAACCGTCATTCCTTGCACACCCACCTCGGCGAGGGCCTCCTTGACTTCTTCAAGCTTGAATGGTTTGATGATCGCTTCGATTTTTTTCATAGTTCGGTGGATTGGTGAAGTTTTCTAAGCACCAGCCGTGCCAATATTTCAGAAATGACCGGATTTCTCAAAGCCGAAGCTAGAGTCTCGGACTTCCGCTGACGAGCGGAAAAAAGAATCCGGGCAAAATCCTTGTTCCGGAGCAGGAGCTCGCGGCAAGTCCGACGAATGGGAGAGCCCGGCCATTCACCCCTTCTGCTTTAGCAGATCGCGAATCTCGGTGAGCAGCTTTTCCTCGGCACCCGGTTCTGGCGGGGCGACTGGTGGCGCAGGTTTCTCGGCAAGTTTCTTCGCCTTGTTGATCGACTTGACCACCAGAAACATGACGAAAGCGACGATCAGGAAGTTGATGGTGATGGTGATGAAATTGCCGTAGGCAAGCACGGCCCCCTCCCCTCTCGCTCCCACCAGGTCCGTCTTGGTCACCTTGTCCGACAGCGCGATGAACTTGTTGCTGAAATCGATGCCACCGGAAATCCTGGCGATCAGCGGCATGACCAGATCCTCGATGAACGAGCCGGACAACTTGGTGAACGCGGCTCCCATCACGAAGGCCACCGCCATATCGATCAAATTGCCTTTCAGCGCGAATTCCTTGAATTCCTTAAACATGGTTTGATGTTGGTTAGGCGTGAATCCAAGGCCCGCCCGCCCTTCCCTGCAAGCCTATTCACCCGTCATTTTCGCGGCGCGGGGGTGAAACTTGGAACTTGGCAGGGGCAAGGTTTCCCTCAAGCATCCCACTCATGGTTCAGGGGAATTTCAGGACGATCCGCCAGCTGCTAGATGAGACCGGCACCGTCGATGCGGCCGGCATTGAGGAACGCGTCGCCAAATACACCACCCGCAGCATCAAGGCATCCTCCAAGCTCTTCGGCTTGAACCTGGCGGTGAGCATGGTGGACCTCACCACCCTTGAGGGCAAGGACACGCCCGGCAAAGTGGCCTCGCTCTGCCGCAAAGCCCTCTGCCCACACGACGCGCCCGGCATCCCGCAAGTCGCCGCCGTCTGCGTCTATCCTTCGATGGTCAAACACGCGGCCAAACACGTCAAAGGTACGCCGGTCCGCATCGCCTCGGTGGCCACCGCCTTCCCCTCCGGCCAAGCCCCGCTCAAGACTCGCCTCGCCGAAGTCCGCCAAGCCGTTGCCGATGGTGCGGACGAGATCGACATGGTCATTAACCGCGGTGCCTTCCTCGCGGGCGAACTCACCCTCGTGCAGGACGAGATTTCGGCAGTGCTCGATGCCTGCGGCGATTCCACGCTCAAAGTGATTCTCGAGACCAGCGAACTGGAAACCTACGATCAGATCCGCGCCGCCTCGTTGCTCGCCATGCGCGTGCTGCGCCCCGGCGATTTCATCAAGACCTCCACCGGCAAGACCGGTGCCAATGCCACCCTTGGCAACAACCAGGTGATGCTCGACGCCATCCGCGACCACTTCCTCGCCACCGGTGTGGAAATCGCCATGAAACCCGCCGGCGGGATCCGCACCGCCAAACACGCGCTCCAGTTTCTCATCGCCGTCAAGGAAACCCTTGGCGACCGCTGGCTCAACAACCGCCGCTACCGCTTTGGAGCCTCCACCCTGCTCAACGACCTGCTCCGCCAGCTCGAAGCCCAGCGCACGGGTGCTTATCAGGCTCCTTGGACCTTCTCCGAAGACGCCGGCGGATACTGACACTTTCACACATCCATGACCGCAAATTTGCTCCGGGCGAGTGGCTCCTCAAGCAGCCCTCGGGGGATCCGCCTGCCTGTCGCAGCCTTGGCGAAGACTGGAGGGCTGGTAAACGGTGGGCGGTGCACCGGAGCCTAGTCGCGCAGCTTGAGCAAGGGCGCGGAACTTGCCGCTTCACCAACGAGGGTGGTGCCTTCGTAAACACGGATGACCCAGCCATAGTAGGATTGTCCGGTGGCGCCGACTTTTTCAGGTTTCCCGTCGGAGCCTTTTTGAGTGTGGGCGGGAGTGGAAACAAAGGCATAGGCCGGGACGGTAGCCTTGGCGGTCTTGTTGGCATCGAGCTTGATTTCACTCTCTTCCTTCTTCGCGAGCCCTTGTTTCTTGGCCTCCGTGTCACGGAAATACCAGCAGGTGACCATTTTTAACGGACCATTGATGGATTTGGCTGCGGAAATATCGACATCAAGGGTCTTGGTGACGGTTTCCGCTTTGGGTTTGCCTTTGCCCTTGTTGTCATCCTTCTCCCTTTTGACTCTTTCGGGTCGAACGGTTTTGGCGTCAACACGGAGTGTGACCTGAGCGGTGGAACGTGGTGCTTCGTCGGGCTGGCCGTGGGCACCGAAAGCTCCGAGGGCGATGACGGATGAGAGGATGACGAGAGTTTTCATGGTCTGATTTCAGTAGATCGTGGCAGTTGGACCCGTGGGTTCAATTCGAAATTTCGCGCAACATGGTGCCGGGTGATACGCGCCGCCGACATCGACTTGCGCCAGCGGTATGAATGAAACAACGGCTCGGGCATTTATTTCCTCAGCAGGGAAAAGGACAAGATGAATCCCGATGTTCCCGGCAACCATGGCTTCGATGCTCTGGATCAGCACGTCCGCTAGCGTTTTGAGCTCCAATTCGCCGGATTTAACTAATCAATAGAATATCACAAAACCGTCATCGTGGACGACCAAGACCGAATCGTCTCCGGGTTCCGCAAAAGTTTCGCGTGATCACTTATTTCGGGAGCAGACCGACGAGTTCTTCGTGCGGACGTGCGATCACATGGGCGGCGATGACTTTTCCGAGCGTTCCGACGGCCTGTTGCCCGGCCTGGATGGCGGCGGAAACAGCGGCGACGTCACCGCTGATCACGACGGTCACGTAAGCGGCTCCGATTTTCTCCTTGCCGACAAGTTTCACGTCGGCGGCCTTGAGCATGGCGTCGGTGGCTTCGAGGATGGCGGTGAGGCCCTGGGTTTCGAGTATGCCGATGGCTTGGTGTTTCATATTTTTGGAGGAGTCGGAATTGGCGGGATGGTCGGTGGGCAGGAACTGGTCGCGTCCGCCGTAGAGCGGATTGCTGGCATTGGGAAAATGGATCATCGGATCAAACCCCCCGGCAGGGCGCGGAATGGTGCCGGTGATGACGGCTGCGGCACTGAGTTTCGGGGCGAGGGCTTCCGCGGCATCGAGTGCGGCGCGGACCTGCGAAACACCGCCCGCAAGACGGATCAGGATGTATTCATTGCCAGTGGCCTCGAAGCCGAGGATGCGCACATCCGCGGCATTGGCCGCCTCCTGGGCGAGCATGGCGGCGATGCTGAGGAAGGGGGCTTCGATGAATCCGAGGGATGGCATGCAGGATCAGCGGGCTTGGATGTTTTTGAGCACGGCCTGCACGATCGCCTCCACGTTGATGGGAGCGGACCGTTCCGCAAGGCGGCACTCGCCGGCGGCTTCCTCGAAGCCGCAGCCAGCGAGAACACAGGCAAGCTTCGTGCGCATGGCGGCGATGATGCCCTGCTCGGCGGGCGACAGCGGGAAACGGGCGTTTCCCGCCTTGAAGCCGCGGAGTTCGTAGCCCGTGCGGAAGCCTTCGGGGAAGTTCGGTGCGTTCACCATCAGCGAGAACAAGTCGAGCAACTCGAACTGGATTTGTTTCGCCCTGCCCCAGTCTCCCGCGCGGGCGGCATGATAGAGACTCATTACCACTTCCGGGACGACTCCAGCGCTGGAAAGCGTGCCGCCGTCGGCACCCATGAACAGACCGGTGCAGAGCAGTTCCTCCCAGCCGATGAGCACCGAGAAATCAGGGCGCTGGCGCTTTATGGTGTGCAGCGTCTGCTGGAATCGGCCCATGTCTTTGGAGGTGTCCTTGGTGCCGACGATGCGCGGGCAATCCATGGCGAGGCGTTCCAGCACGGGCAGCGAAATTTCGTTGGCAAAGACCGGGATGTTGTAGACCACGATGTCGATGGGGGACTTGGCGGCGATTTCCCGGAAGTATTCTTCAATGCTCTCCTGCGTGAGTTTGTAATAATAGGGTCCGGTGATGGAAACCGCACGACAGCCGAGATCGGCGCAGTAGTGGCACATTTCCAGTACCAATTCGATGTTCGGTTCCGCGGCACCGGCGAGGATGGGCATGCCGCCGGCGTTCTCGCTGACGATGCGCACGACGGTCCGGCGCTCCTCGCAGCTCAGGCGGATGAACTCACCCATGCTGCCGTTCGGATAGAAACCCGTGACGCCTTTTCCGCGAAGCCAGTGAACGATGCGACGGAGTTCGTCCTCGTCGATGCGGCCCCTGATGTCGTAGGGAACGATGTTGGGGACGAAAATTCCGCTGATGGTGGATGGGGTCTTTGTGTTCATTTTCCGGTATAAACTTGGAGCAATTCGCAAGAAGCCCCAGCTTCTTGTGGTGTCCGATAGACGCCGTGCTCGACACGCACGGGGTGGACGAAGTGCTCGCGGAGGTGGGGAATGTGTTCAAGAAAAATGGCGGGCAGATCGAGGCCGATGTGGTTGAAGAGGACGAGGTGCTGGTGGAGCTGGCCCATGTCGCCAACATGGGGAACCACCGGAACACCGAACTTTTTGCACAGGAGGCTCACCGCAAGAAACTCGCTGACACCGGCGACCCGGACCGCATCCACCTGGATGAAGCCGGCGCATTCCACCTGGAGATAGTTCTTGAAGATGACTCTGTTAGGAACGTGTTCGCCGAGGGCGAGTTTCACCGGAGCAATGGCATCGGCCAGGGTTTTGTGGCCGATGATGTCGTCCGGGTGGGTGGGCTCCTCGATCCAGAACGGGTTGATTTCCTTCAGACGGACGCAGATGTCGAGCGCTTGGGGAAGCGTCCACTGCTGGTTGGCATCGACCATGATGCGGGCGTCGGGTCCGGCGACTTCGCGGACGATGCGGGCGCGGCGGAGGTCGCGTTCCGGGTCCTTGGAGCCGACCTTGAGCTTCATGGCGGTGAAACCGGCGTCCATCGCGCGCTTGCAGTTTTCCCGGACTTGTTCGTCGCTGTAGTTGAACCAGCCGACAGAGGTGTCGTAGCCGGGATAGCCCTTTGTCAGGACCTTTTCTCGCGTGGCACGGCTGGCGGTGGGCTTGGTTAGCAACTCGACGGCTTGCCCGTGGGTGAGCACGTCTTCTAGATACGAGAGATCGAGCGTGGCGGCGACTTGAGCGGGTGTCAGATCAAGCAGCAGTTTCCACAACGGCAGACCGCGGGTTTTCGCCCAGAGGTCCCAGCAGGCGTTGGTAACAGAAGCGAGCGCGAGCTGCACGATTCCCTTGTGCGGGCCGAGCCAGCGGAATTGCTGCTCGTCGGCCATTTCCTTCTGGAGCGCGCCGAAGTTGTCCATGATATCCTCAATGCAACGACCTTGCAGACGCATTGCATAAAACTCCGCCGCCTTGCAGACGAGGTCGTTGCCCTCGCCAAGCGTGAAGGCCAGTCCGGTGCCGGTGCGGTCCTTGTCGTCTGTTAGAAGCGTGACGGCATAGGAATAGACCGGGTCATTGTGGATGGCGTCGGAGCCATGGCCGGAGCCGATGGGATAGCGGGCGTCACGTGTGGCGATGCGGGTAATCATGGAGCCTGGATGAGCAAGATTTCCGAAATCGTCGGCCCCTCGCTGGCGTCGAGGATGTTGAGGCGGATGGCGTTGGTGGTGACGGGTTCGAACGATGCCTTGAAATGCGCGCCAAGGGCATTGCCTTGGTGGAAAGTGGTCCAGGCTTCACCGTCCATTTTCTCAAGTTCGAACTTCTTCACACGGCTCGAGTGTCCAGCAAGGGCTTCTTCGATGTGAATTCCGTTGAAAGTGGTTTCCCTGGCGAAGTCGATTCGCAGCCAAGCTTGTCGAGTACCCCCCGGAGTGGCCCAGCGGGATTCGGGGTCGCCATCAAGGACCATTCCGGCGCTGTATTGCGGATCGTTCCGATGGATTACGGAAGCGGATGACTTCGCACCGGGGATGCCGGATCGGGTCGAGGGCTTGAGCGGGGCGATGCCCATGGCATCACCGTCAAGTGTCAGTTCGATGATCGTATCGATTTCGTCCCATGAGTTTTCCGGGATTTGAAATGACAGCGAACCATCGGCGGTGGATGTCTTGATCGCCGGGCCGTTGAGCAGTTTCGCGGACTTGATGGCGAGTGGCAGGGCCGGAACGGTGACGGGGCCATCCACTTTTCCGAGAAGGTGGAGATAGATCTTGTCGCTCTTGCGGGTGCTGACCATGTGGGATGAGGGTTTCCACGGACCACCGCGGGTGCCGTAAACGGAATCGGCGTTCCTGGCGAGCCACGCACCCATTTCCTTGAGGCGTTCGACCTGTCGTCCTTCGATTTCACCGGTGGGCAGGGGTCCGACATTGAACAGCAGGTTGCCATCGCCCCCATTGGTGCGGATGAGTGTCTGGATGCACTCTTTGAGTGACTTCATCTTGTCGTCGGGTTTCCATGCCCATTGTTGGCAGATGGTCATGCAGGTTTCCCACGGTCGGTCGTTCTGGAAGCCGCCGATGTGTTGCTCAGGCGTGTCGTAGTCGCCTTTGTGGCCGGTGCGGTTGTTGATGACGATGTCCGGCTGGATGGAGCGGGCCATGTTGATGACGCCGGCACCGCGCGTGGCGTCGAATTTCTGCGGCACGTCATACCAGAGAGTGAAGAGCGGGCCGTAATGGGTGAGGAGTTCCTTGGTCTGCGCCTTGAGGTATCCGGTGTAGCGGTCGAGGTCGGATTTTTCCCGGACTGTCTTGCCGCCGGAGCTGGTGAGCGGAAAATCCGGGTGGTGCCAGTCGCAGGTCGAGTAATAGGTGCCGAAGGCAATGCCACCTTTTTTACAGGCTTCTGAGAGTTCCCTGACCAAGTCCCGCTTGAAGGGCGTGTTCATGATGTTGAAGTCGGTCTGCCTGGTGTCCCAGAGGCAGAATCCATCATGGTGTTTGGTGGTGAGAACCATGTATTTCATGCCGGCGGCCTTGGCGATGGCAACCCATTCATCAGCGTTGAACTTGGTGGGGTTGAAGCGTTTGTAGAGGTTGTCGTATTCCTCGATGGGCGTCTGCGAGCCGCGCGACCAGCTGATTTCATGGCCGGTAAGGGCGACGGGACCCCAGTGGATGAACATGCCGAAGCGGGCGTCGCGCCATCTTTTGAGTGCTTCCGGCTGGACCGGTGCGATGCCCCGGGCCGGCAGCGTGATAGAGGTGCTCAAGGCGGCGAGAATGATGGCTTGGAGTTTCATGGCTACATGGAGCTTACGCGCCAGCCGTGTTGTATTCTTCAATCGCCTCGAACATCGCGACGATATTTTCCGGAGGCACGTCCGGCAGGATGTTGTGAATGGTGTTGAACACAAATCCGCCGCCTGGCGCGAAGATCCTGAGACGTTCCAATACGTCCCCACGCACCGTGGCGGGAGTGCCGTGGTTGAGGATGGCGCGGGTGTCGGAGCCACCACCCCAGAAGGTGATATCCGCGCCGAACTCGCGCTTGAGACCGGCGGGATCCATGTCGCGGCAAGCGGTTTGCACCGGATTGATCACGTCGAAGCCGGACTCGATCAGATCCGGCAGCAGCGCGTGGATCGATCCGCACGAATGGAGGAACGTGTGCATCTTCGAATGCCGGTGCACGTAGTCGCAGAGCCTTGTGTGATGTCTCTTGAACAAGTGACGGTAAGTGGCGGGTGCCATGAACGGGCCGGTGTCCGTGCCGAGATCGTCGCCGAAGCGGCAAAGGTCCGCGATGTCGCCCACGGCGGCGCAAACCTTCTCCAGGGTGCGCAGGTGGGTTTCCATGAGTGCGTCTAACAAAACCTCAACCTGTTCGGGTTCGGCGACCAGATCCATCAGGAAATTGTCCATGCGGCGGAGGAAGGTGCCCCATTCGAAAAGATTGCAGCCTACGACCACCATGATGGCGCGGTCGGTCGATTCGCGCAGGGCCAGGGTGTTGTCACGGAGCGTGTCCCAGAATCCCGCGTCGCCGGCATGGTCCCATGGGCTGTGAGCGAGCGCGGCCCAGTGGACCTTCGACATCGCTTCGGGCAGCGCGGCGGTTAGATCCGATGGATAGTCATCCAGCCAGGGAAAACAGGTCTGGTCGAAGAAATTCATGTTCTTCAACTGGGTGGCGATCTCCGTGCCGTCGGGCGCATGGGCGAGCCAACCGCCATCGGGGGATGGGGCCGGATGGAACCAAGCGGGATACTGCGCGTCGCTACCGTCGAAAAGCTTCACGTCATACCAATCGGCGTTGTTGACATCAAAGGTGCGTCCAAGGTCCACCACGTCGATGTTGAAACGGTTGAGAATGTCCTCCTCCGGCTGGGCGAGTTGCTGGACGACGTCATAGACGCGGTTGTGGCCGCAGGTGATGCCGAGATGTCTTTTCAGGCGGCCGTAAGCGATGGCGGAAATCCCTGATGACGGCGTGGCACCCATGTCGATGGGCACCCGGTCGGGTTCCTGATGGCGGATGGCGGCGAGGATGCGATCGCGTGAAGTCATGGGTTCATGGTTGGATGGATCTCAACGACGGTAGCCGATTTCGGCGCCACCCGAGACATGCATGATGTGGCCGGTGACGAAGCGGGCCTTGTCCGAGAGGAGAAACACGCAGGCGTCGGCGATGACATCGCCATCAGGGCAGTAGCCTAACGGGTGGATGTCATCCAAATAACGGGCGATGCCCACGGGGTCCGGTTGTTCATCGGCCCATTGGTGGAGCATGGGTGTCCAGGTGCCGGCGGGGCAGACGGCGTTCACACGGATGCCTTCCCTGGCGTAGTCGAGCGCCATGGATTTGGTGAGTGTGTTCATGCCGCCCTTGGTGGCGGTGTAGGCGGCGTGGATTTCCTGGCCGATGACGCCAACGAGGCTGGAGGTGTTGAGGATGCAGCCCTTCGTTTGCCTGAGCGCTGCAAGCCCGTGGCGGGTGGTGTGCAACACGCTTTTTAAGTTGATATTGAAGAGCGCGTCCCATTCCTCGTCGGTGGTCTCATGCAGTGGCTTGCTGGGGTTGGCGATGCCGGCGTTGTTGTGGATTGCATCGAGTTTTCCGAAGTGGGCAAGCACGCGCCCGATGGCGGATTTCACCTCGGCATCCTTTGAAACATCGCAGGCGAAACCGAGGTGCTCGGGGCCGAGTTCGGCGGCGGCTTGGGCGGACAGATCACCATTGCGGGCGACGAGTGCGAGCTTCGCCCCTTCGGCGGCATAAGCCCTGGCACAGTCGAGGCCTATGCCGGTGGAGCCGCCGGTTAAGAAGATGACATGATCCTGGAGCAGCATGGTTGGTTTCAATTTCGAGATCGCGCCCTCAATCGAGATGATAGAGTTCCCTGGTGTCCGACCAGATCTTGCCGGCCCTGAGGGCGTCCGGAAGTGGGGCCTGGCATGGGTCGGTTTCCTTCCACCAGCGCTGGGTTTCGGGATCGGCGGCCATCCTCTTCATGTCCGCTTCGAAGTCGTTGCCGGTGTATTCGAGGTAGGCGAAAAGGTAGGTTTTGCCGGCGATTTCCCGTTCGTAAATCGAGAAGTTGCGGATGTTGCACTCCTTGAGTCTGGCATTGACGGCTGGCCACGGGTCGGCGTGGAGCTGGCGGTAGTATTCGGCTTTTTCCGGCTTGAGGCCGGTGACCCAGGCGTGGCGTTGGACCCGGGTGGGAGCGCAGGAACACAAATGGGCTGCGAGTAGCACGAGTGAGAGGCGGTTTTTCATGGGGTGTCGTCTGTCAGCGGAAAAGATAATAAAGCACGGCCATGGTGGCGAAGACGAGGAACGCGAGGAACTTGTAGTTTCCAACCCCTGACCATCCCTTGAAGGCGAGGCACTCGCCATAGCTCTTGAAATAAAGCTCCTCGGGATCCTCACCGGCACGTTTCGGCATCGCCAGTGAACTCAGCACGAGCAGCAGCGAGCAGAATACAAACAGATAGAAGGCCATCATCATGAAGTTCGTTTCCCTGATGAAGGAGGGCGCTGCCTCCCCACCGAGTTTATGGGTCGCAAAGACCAGAATGCCGGCCAGCGCGCCGCCGATCATGGTGGTCAGGGCACCGCGATACGATGCGCCCTTCCAGAGGACGCCCCACAGGAAGACGGTCGTCACCGGAGGTGCGATGTGCGCGATGATCTCGTTGATGCCGCGGAAGATGCTGCCATAACGCGAGAGCAGGGGCACCAGTCCGATGGCGACCAACATCGCGCAGACGGCGGCGATGCGTCCAATCGTGACGAGTCTTTCATCGGGAGTGTCCGGCTTGAATCGTTTCCACAAGTCATAGGAGAACAAGGTGGAAATCGAATTGAGCGCGCCTGAGACTGTGCTCATGAGTGCCGCGATGAGGGCGGCGGCCATGACTCCGGTCAGGCCGCTGGGCAGCAGGCGCACGATCATCTGGGTGTAGGCCTCCTTGGTTTCGATGGTTTTCCAGATGCCGTTGGTGGCGATTTCGAGGCCGGGCTTCGAGGCTCCCTCCGCCCACAACACGCGCAGGTCGGCGAAACTTCCAGACTTGACGATTGCGTAGAACATCAGACCGGGCAGCACAAACAGAAACACGGGCAGGATCTTGATCAGGGCGGCGAAAAGCGGCCCCACCCGCGCGTGGTTCTCATCCTTGGCTCCAAGCACGCGCTGGACGATGGTTTGATCCGCACACCAATACCAGATGCCGAGGACCGGGTAGCCGAGCAGAATCGCATACCATGGCATTCCGCTGGGGTCCCCCTGGGGGCGCAGCATGGACATCATGTTCTTCTCTTGCGGCGTATGAAGCGCCTCCATCAGTTTGCCCCACCCGGCCCCCACGCCCTGGTCGCCGCCGAGGAACTTGAAGGAGAAGTATGTGATGAGCGAGGCTCCGAACAGCAGCACGACGGTCTCGACGGTTTCGGTAAACACGACAGCCATCAATCCGCCGACAACGACGTATGCGGCGGTGGACACCGCGATGACGATGATGCTGATCCAAGGATCGATCCCGAACAAACCGCTCAGCACGATGGCTCCGGTCAGCATGGAGAAGCCGATGTGAATGAGAATCGCCGAAACCAGCGAAAAGCCTGCCAGAATATCCCGACAGGAACGCCCGTAGCGTTTTTCAAGGAAGTCCGGCAGGGTGGAAACGCGGGAGCGGATGTAGAACGGGGCGAAGATCAGCGCCAACAGGATGAGCGTGAGAGCCGCCATCCACTCGAAGTTTCCCTGAAGCAGTCCCTCCTCGAATCCAGCCTGGGCGAGACTGACGAGATGGACGCAGGAGATGTTGGTGGCGAACAGCGCCATGCCGATCATCGGCCAGGACAGCGTGCCGCCCGCCAGAAAGTACCCGCGCGCCTCGCCATCGACGGATTTCCGGCGGTGGCGGATGCCTACCCAGCATCCCGCACCCACGATGAGGACCATGTAGGTGATGGTCACGACGACGTCGAGAGTGGTGACCTTCGCGCTGGCGAGGATGGGGGTCATGGATTGGGATTTTCGACTGGGTTTGCCATGGTCTGGCGACCAATCGGATTGTTAGGAGGAAATGACAGATGCGTCCTACAGGGTCATTCGGCGAGGGATATCGAACATTTCATAAAATCGTCATCGCCCGCGCCAATTTGTCGTGGTGTATTGGAGACCGGATCAATGTGATTGGAAGTGGATGTCGAGCGGCACGGATTGCACGCCGGACACCTGACGATCACGCGGCCATGGCAGCCGCACCGGCTAGGTAATCCGTTCATCGGGACGGGACGCTTGTCATGGATCATCCTGGATTTGGCTGTGAGAAGGCTGAATCAGCACTGAGCTGCTGAGAAACTGGCTTTTTACTGAAGGCCGTGCGGAGAGCCGGAGGCCGGATTGGAGGCGGGAGAGAGGCGTTGCGGAAGAAGTGGGGATTTGGGCGTGTCTAAAACGGCGAAAACTGGAATTCTGAAATGAAGAGAGTTCCCCGGATGCCGGGACCTGCCTGAATCAGGAGATTTCGGAGGGGAAATCATCTGCCGCGAGCGTAGCTCTACGGACCGCTTTGCCAAGAATTGTTTCGACGGCGGTTTTGCCACGCACGTCAAGGTCTGCCTGTTTGTAAGGTGAGTTCGAAAATCAAGAGAGACAGACGGGTTCTACCCCATGTCGGTGAAACTCCGCGAATGCTTCTTTGTATCGTTCTTCTAGCATTTCTTTGCTCTTTCTGATCGTTTCATCGTTGCAGCAGCAACCTTCCGACGAATCGGAGAGGTTTAGAATATCAATCCAATCAACTGGATCATTCCCCACGAAGCCACACAAGTCTCGCCCGCCGTTCTCCATAATCGGATCGCGAGATAGCCAGTGGCTGGTGACGGAATCATACCATCTGTGTAGGTAGTAAGTCACACCCATTGTTTTCGGCAGTGGGTCCTCTTCCGTCTAATCATTGGTTGAAAATGAGTTAAGAAAAAATCCGCCCGATGGAGGCTTGGGCGGCAGGCCGGGCGATTTCAGCGCGTTTCTGGCCGGGGGATCGTCTTCGGGCGGGGTTTGCGGACGCGACGACCAGCTAGCCACCGCTTCTTGGGCGGAGACGCGGGGCGCCTGTTCGCAGGCCGTCACCATGGACGCCGCGTTTGGTGCTTCGGCGCTATGGTGGGAAGCGAAATCGACTTCAGGGGGCGGGAGTTGGTTTTCCGGCAGGGTGAGCAAACGGGAGGCCGCAAGTGCGTTTCTGACCTTCCCTTTCTTTTGATTCATAGCCAAAAACGTCATTCATGGGCGCTGCAAATCCCGCAGGCTCCACAACATCCCCGCCGCGGCCGATCCTTTGCCCCGCAGCTTCCTTGCCCCATCCTTGCGCCTCGGCCCGAAGCGTTCCCGCGCCGACTCAAACGCCGCATTCACAAACGCCCGCGAGCCGATCACCGCCCCGTCCGTGAAATACCTCATCCGGCACCTCAACATCCGCCCGAACGGCAATTCTCCCATCCGCTTCTCCCCGGTTTCTAACAAACGCTGCTTCTCCGCATCAAGCTGCTCTTGGGTCAGCCCTTTGCGCTTGACGATGCGCTTCATCGCCCCGCTTTGTTCCACCCGTTCCTCGACCCGTTCCCCCGCGCCTGCCAGCAGGATTTTCCGATACTCCAAAGCCACATCACCCTTCCAAAAGGCCGCATCCGCCGCCACGCCCTTGTGCGCCCTCATCGCACGCACCAGGCCCGCCCGCGCCTTCTTGCCATTGCCCTTCGTCCCGCCGCCAATCGCTTCCCCATAACTGCTCCAGCGGTATTCCTCCGGATTTTCCACCATCCCCGCCCGCACCGGATTCAGATCGATGTAAGCCGCCATTGTCTTCGCCGCCACGCCATCCTCCACGATCACGCTTTTGAAACGATCCTCCCACAGGTGCCCCTTGCGTTTGGTCTTGCCGTTGTGCCACTGCGTGTAGCGTTGCAAAAAACCCTGCATGAATTGCGATAAGTCGTGCATCCGCCAGGTGAAGCGCTCATGAATCGCCTTCATATAAGCCTCACCATCTTTCGCCCGGCCTTCCGCCACCACCTGCCTCGCCTCCGCCAGTTCCCTGGCCACCGCCGCCACCTGCGCCTCTGTCTGAATCCACTTCAGCCGACCCAGCAATTCCTCATCTGACAGCCCGCCCGCCGGTCGGGGCGTGATTTCCAGCAGCAGATGGATGTGATTGCACATGAAGCAGTAGGCCAGCACGCGGTTGCCGGAAAAATTCTCGAACATGCGCATGAAGGTGCGGAGTTTCTCCTTTTCATCCTGCCCGAACGCGAAGCGCCG
>JBGSUP010000068.1:0-8054 GCA_041753485.1 Akkermansiaceae bacterium | reverse complement strand
GGGCTGCCGCTGCGGCCGGACGCGGCGAGGTCGTTCGAGGAGTCGTCCCACGAACCGCCCCGCAGCCCGCGCGACGAACCAAGGACTGCGTCATTCCATTCCCACACGTTGCCGTTCATGTCCGCCGTGCCGAAGTAGTTGTTCGCCGCCGCGCTACCAACCGTCGTCACGTTGCCGTTCTGGCTATTCCAGTCCGCGCCTGACAAATAGTTCGCCACATTCGCGCCGGGATTGGAGATAACTCCGGTGGCATTCGCCGCCGCCACTGTGGGTGCCGTATTGCTCTGGGTGGCATAGGTCCAATAGTTGTCACCGCCGCCCGCGCCGGCAGTCGGATCGTAATAGGCCGCCTTATACCACTCGTTCTCGCTGGGCAGCCAGACGGTGGCTCCCACGTTCTTCGTCATGAGACCCGTGTTGCCACTGAGCGTGTAGGCACCCGTCTCGGTGCTGCCCGCACCCTGGCCGTTGTGCAGCCAGTTGGTGAAGCGCGCGGCGTCATACCAGCTCACGTAGTTCACCGGCTTGTCGCCCATGCTGGTGCGGATGGTGTATTTCGAGCCGTTGGCGGCTCCACTGGTGTAGGTGATGCCACCGCGGGCGTTGCTGCCCATGTTGGTGTTGTAGATGCCATTGGCGTTCGCGCCAGTGGGGTCCGCTGCATTGAGGAACTCGGTGTATTGGGCGTTGGTGACTTCGTATTTGCCGATCTTGTAGGCGTAGGCCACCGCGCCGAAATTCTGGACGCCTGGCGTGTTTTGGTCACCATCGGACGGGTCCGCCGCATTCCCGGCATGGCCGACGGAGACGTAGTCGATATTCACCACGGCGAAGGCCGGTGAGACGAGAGCGATGCCAGCCACAACGGCCAGACTGCGGGAGGAAATATTGGGGAGTTTCATGGAGAAGTGAGCGGTAAAGCCCACGAAAAAGCAGAAGCCATGCCGGAGGGCAAGAGGATTATGGTGAATATTCCATACAACGGGCCAGAAAGCCGATCTTGACACGCGGACGCTTTCACGCACGTTATACCGCCATGACCACCATCACCGCCACCAAGGCCCGCGGCAGTCTCTACTCTCTCATCAATGAAGTCAGGGAGTCCCACGAACCGATTCAAATCACTGGAAAACAAGGAAACGCCGTTCTGATTTCCGAAGAGGACTGGCGCTCCATCCGCGAAACCCTCTTCCTGCATTCGATTCCAGGGCTGGTCGATTCGATCAAGCAGGCACGGGCCGAAGGCTTGGACCATGCATCCGGCAAGCTCGACTGGTGAGGCCGATGTATGAACTCGTTTACTCCCGGCAGGCCCGCAAGGATGCGAAAAAACTCGCGGCCAGCCATCTGAAAAAACAGGCGCAGGCCTTGCTCGATATCATCGCCATCGATCCTTTCCAATCCCCGCCCCGCTACGAATCGCTTTGTGGCGAACTCTCGGGATGTTTTTCCCGCAGGATCAATCTCCAGCATCGCATCGTTTACGCGGTCTTTCTTGAAGAAAAGAAGGTGCTCGTGCTGCGGATGTGGACCCATTACGGCGCTTGACGCCGGATTCACCCGAAACTTCCCGCTCGCAATCGCGCCGCATTTGCGTCATCTTCCCGCCATGAGCATGCACACCCTCACGCCCACAGCCGCACGCGGCAATTTGTCGAATCTTCTCCGGCGAGCATTGAAAGGAGACGATATCGGGATCGTCGTGGACGGGAAAATCGTGGCCCTGCGGCCGGTCGAAGTGGAGTCCACCGACTACGCCACCCGCGAATACGGCGCAACGATGGCGGAGCTGGAAGCATTCGAGAACCGAACTCATGGCCAAATCAAAAAAGCGCGCGCCGCAGGCAGGCTCCACGAATTCACCGGAGACATCGAAACCCTCATTGAAGGCAACGCTGACCGGTGATCTTGTGGAAAAACTCCGCACTCTCTCCAAAGCCGATCGCCTCAGTATCGGAGCGACCATCAATCAAGTGATGGACCATTGGGGCAAACCTCACATGCACTCCGGTATTGGCATCCGTCGCCTGACCCGGACCATCCATGAATGCCGCGTTGGTCTCGACAAGCGACTTGCCTTCATCTTCATCAGCACACCTCCGGAACTGGTGTTTTTCTTTCTCGGCAATCACGACGAGATCCAAAAACTGATTCGATCAAAAGGCTGACCACCCGGTGCCTCTCCCATGTCTCCCGATTCCATCCCGCAGATCAGTCTTGGCACGGCGGTGCTGGTCATCTTTGCGGTCTGCGCCGGCTTGGTGATACTGCGCGGCATGACGCGGGTGCTGATCGGCACGGCGGTGCTGGCGCTGAGCGCGTGGATCGGATTTCTCGTCTGGCAGAAAGCACCGGCCGCCTCGGTCGAATGGTTTGGCAAATCGCTGGTCGTCATCACCACCGGGCTGCCGGTCGCCGCCTTTCTCGCATCGTTCGTCCTGATCCGCCGGATCGCCAGGGCGGTTGCCAAACCTTTTGGTGACACTCAAGGGGCTGAAAATCCTTCACCTTCGGTCGCCCGCACCGCATTTCGGTTCTTGCTAGCGTTGATCCCCACGACTGTCATCTGCCTGATCGGCGTCACGCTCATCCACCACACCGGTTCGATTGCCGAGGTCAGGGCTGTTTCGAAAAACCACCCTGAAGCGGACGATTCAGCGCCTGCCGGAATGAGCCAGCAGCTCAAATCCTCGATCACCGCCGCGCTGCCGGAAGCCTGGCTGAAGGCGCTGGATCCGCTCGCCGAACCCTCGCGACTCGCGCTCGCCAAGCTTGTCACCGCCCAGGCCGGATCACCGCTGGAACCGGTCATGGACCCCCGAACCGGGAAACCCATCCCCCGCGCCATCGTCGTCGGGGACCCCGAACTCCAAAACCTTGCCCGCGACGGAAAATTCGGCACGCTGCTCCGGCATCCCCTGCTCACCAAGGCTCTCGAAGACCCGAAAGTCCAAGCCCTGCTGAAGAATCTCGATCTCTGAACTCTTCATTTCAGCATTTACCCCAACATGTCCTATCTCGTCACCATCGGCCTCGAAGTCCACTGCCAGGTCAAAACCAACACCAAGATGTTCTGCGCCTGCCGCACCTCGTTCGGAGACACGCCAAACAGCCACACCTGCCCGGTCTGCCTCGGCCTGCCTGGCGCGCTTCCCGTGCTCAACCAGGAAGCCATCGAAAAAACCCTGCTCGCCGGCCTGATGATCGATTGCTCGTCGCCGGAAATCTCCAAGTGGGACCGCAAGAATTATTTCTATCCGGACATGCCGAAGAACTATCAGACGACGCAGATGGACCTCCCGCTCTGCATCGGCGGCGGCGTCCCGCTCTATGATCACTGTTACCCCACCGACCACCGAAAGAACATCGCCACGCCCAACAAGGTCGTGCGCCTCAATCGCATCCACCTTGAGGAAGACGTCGCCAAATCCACCCACCTCGGCAACTCGTCGCTGATCGACTTCAACCGCGCCGGCACGCCGCTCATGGAGATCGTCACCGAGCCCGACCTCGAATCCGCCGAGGAAGCCTTCGCCTATCTGCGCTCGCTGCAGATGATCCTCCAGCAGGGCGGCGTCTCCGATGCGGACATGGAAAAAGGCCAGCTCCGCTGCGACGTGAACATCTCGTTGCGCAAGAATGCCGCCGATCCGTTGGGCTCGAAGGTGGAATTGAAAAACCTCAACTCGATCTCCGCCATCCGCCGCGCCATCCACTTCGAGATCCAGCGCCAGTCAGAGGACCTCGACCGTGGCATCCACCAGATCCAGTCCACGCGCCGCTGGGACGACGAACGTGGCGAGACCCAGCTCATGCGCACCAAGGAGGACGCGCACGACTACCGCTATTTCTCCTGCCCCGACCTGTTGCCGATCCAGACCGCGCCGCTGCTGGAAAAAGTCCGCGCGCTGGTGCCGGAACTCCCGCACGAACTCGCTGCGCGTTTCGAGAGGGACTTCGGCGTCACCAGCTACGACGCGTCGGTGCTCTCGTCGGACAAACACCTCGCGATCTACTTCGAGGCCGCGCTCGACCAGGCCATCCCCGGCAAGAAAGTCGCCAACTTCATCATCAACAACCTGATGGGAAAACTCAACGAACAGGGAATCGGCATCGACGATTGCCCGGTCGCTCCGGAAAAACTGCGTGCCCTTCTTCTGTTGGTCGAGGACGGCACCCTCGCCTCCAACCAGGCCAACGAGGTTTTCGCCGTGCTCTATCAGAACCCGGAACAGGCTCCCGCCGCCATCGCCGGCAGCCTCGGTTTCAAAAAAGCCGAAGCCGGCGAACTCGAAGCGCTCGTCGATCAAGCCATCGCCAACAACCCCGCCGAAGTGGAGGCCATCAAGGGCGGCAACGAAAAACTCCTCAACTTCCTGACCGGCCAGGTGATGAAGGCAGCAAGCAGCAAGCCGAATCCAAAACAAGTCACGGAGCTGCTGCGCACAAAACTACTGTAGCGGCGGCCTGTGACCGACGCACGGTTCCTATCCAAGCGCATCATGATCCCCGGCTTCGCCCAATCACTTTTCAACCGCTTCGAGCGCGAAGGCATATTCCCGCTTTTGGCGGGCGGTCGGGCGGTATGCCATCATGGATAACTCATCTTCCCCGTGGATTACTCCTCACTCATCGCCAAACGCCGCGAACGCTTTTCCGAACTCGAGGAAGCGGTGGGCGATCCGGATCTGTTCGCCGATCCAAAGCGCGCCACCGCCATTCTGCGCGAGCACCGCAAACTCAAACAAACCCTCGAACTCTGGGAACAAATCGAGGACACCAAACGCCGGCTCGCCGACAACCAGGAGCTTGCCAAATCCGAGGATCCGGAGTTTTCCGCCATGGCCGCCGAGGAAATCCCGGCCTTGGAAAACACCATCGCCGCGCTCGCCGAAGACCTGCAATACGCGCTTCTCCCCGCCGACCCGAACGAGGACCGCGATGCGCTCATCGAAATCCGTGCCGGTGCCGGCGGCGACGAAGCCTCGCTCTTCGCCGCCGAACTGATGCGCGCCTACCAACGCTATTCGGACCTCCGCGGATGGAAATGCGAGCATCTGGAAAGCAGTCCGTCGGAAGTCGGCGGCTTCAAGGAGGTGGTCCTCAAAATCACCGGCGAAGAGGTGTTCCGTTTTCTCAAATACGAATCCGGCGTCCACCGCGTCCAGCGCGTGCCCGCCACCGAGACCCAGGGTCGCGTCCACACTTCCACCGTCACCGTCGCCGTGCTGCCGGAGGCCGGGGAGGTGGACGTGGAACTCAAGCCCGACGAACTCCGCATCGAGGTCTGCCGCGCCGGCGGCGCCGGCGGCCAACACGTCAACCGCACCGAGTCCGCGGTGCAGATTTTCCACCTTCCCTCCGGCCTCTATGTCCGCTGCGAGGAAGGCCGCTCGCAGATCAAAAACAAGGAACTCGCCCTGCAGATCCTCCGCTCGAAACTCTACGAACAGAAACTCCGCGACCAACAGGACGCCTACTCGTCCCACCGCCGCTCGCTCATCGGCTCCGGGGATCGCTCGGAGAAAATCCGCACCTACAATTTCCCCCAGTCGCGCGTCACCGATCACCGGATCGGACTCACTTCGCACAACCTCGCCGGCATCATGGCCGGCGATTTTTCCGAATTCACCGCCGCGCTCCAGAAATCCGAAATGGCAGAGCGCCTGACGGACGCCTGATATTCCAAGAACCCGGCATCCCGCACCGCCGTCCGTTGCGGCGGGCAACGCGACCCGGCGTTTTTCGGCGTTGCCAAACCGCTTGGCAGTCAACCACGCTGCCGCCATGCAAAAAGCCACTTCCAAAACACCGCTGCTCCTGGTCCTCGTGCTGGCGGCGACGGCGGCATTTCTCGCGCTGCGGTCCAATGACACCCCTCCACCGTCACCGCCGGTCTCCACCACGGTGCCCGCAGCGGAAATCCCCGCTCCGGGAGTGGCGGCACCCACCGTCAAAACCGACACCGCAAGCGCGAGCGTCACACCACGCCCGTGGCCCCAGGCATCCTCGGACATCGCACCGGACCCGGGCGCGATCTTCGGCTCCCTGGAAAACGGCATGCGCTATCTGATCTACCCGAACAGCGAACCGCCCGGCCGCTTGTCGATGCGCCTCCACATCGCCGCCGGCTCGCTGATGGAGGCGGATGACCAGCGCGGCCTCGCGCATTTTCTCGAACACATGGTTTTCAATGGCACCAAGAACTTCACCGCCGCGGAAATCGTCCCCCGCATGCAGCGCCTCGGCATCGCCTTCGGCGCCCATGCCAACGCCTACACCTCGTTCGATGAGACGGTTTACATGCTCGACCTGCCCGATCTGACCGAAGAAACGCTCAAGCTCGCCTTCACCGTGATGAGGGATTTCGGCGATGGCGCGCTGCTGGCGCCGGATGAGATCGACAGGGAGCGCGGCGTGATCCTCTCCGAAAAAATCAGCCGGGATTCCGTGGGCTACCGGCTCATGGAGCAGCAGTTCGCGGAACTGCTGCCGGACTCCCTGATCACGCGGCGTTTCCCCATCGGCACCGAGGAGGTGATCAAGTCCGCTCCACGCGAGCGCTTCGTCGATTTCTACAGCCGCTTTTACACGCCGGAGCGCATGACCTTCATCCTCGTCGGTGACATGAAACCCGATGAAGCGCGCGGCCGCATCGAGGCGGCGTTCGCCTCCATGGGCAATCCCGCCGCACCCGGCGCGGATCCCGATCTCGGCAGCATCCACCAACCCGAAGGCATCGAGACGGCTGTCTTCAGCGACAAGGAAGTGAGCTCCACCGATGTTTCGCTGATGCTGGTGCGGCCGCATGTCGAAAAACCCGATTCCACGGCCACCCGCGCCGAGCGCATGCCGCGCGACATCGCCCACTCGATTCTATCGCGCCGCTTCGAGCGGATTTCCAAAGAGCGCGGCTCCCCGGTGGCGGAGGGTTCGGCATCCGACTCCATTTTGTTCAATGAACTGGAGTTGGGCTCGATCAGTATCACTGCGGCCGATGACCGCTGGCAGGAGGTGGTCCCGGTCCTGGAGCAGGAATTCCGCCGTGCGATGGCCCATGGATTCACCGAAACCGAGGTCGCGGAGGCCAAGTCCAATCTGCTCAACGCCTACGAACAGCAGGTCAAACAAAAGGCCACCCGTAAGTCCGAGGGCATCGCCACCGTGCTGGCCCGCACCGTGAACGACAAGTCTGTCTTCTCCGATCCGGAGACCGACCTCGAAATCGCAAAACGCAACCTGGACGCGATCGATCCGGCCGCCTGTCACCGCGCGCTCACAACCTTCTGGGAGGCGCCGGGATATCATCTGGTCCTCACCACCAAGGAGAAGCCCGCAAACGCGGAAAAGGATCTCGCCGCCCTGTTCGAGGACTCGCGCGGATCCCCCGTGGAGGCTCCCGCCGCCCGCGCGATCCAAGTGTTTGAATACACCGACTTCGGCAGCCCCGGCACCATCGCCAGCAGCAAGGAAGTCAGCGACCTCGGCATCACCCAGCTTGCGCTGGCCAACAAGATCCGGGTGAACCTCAAGCGCACCGATTTCGAACAGGGCAAAATCCGGCTGCTCGCACGCATCGGGTCCGGCAAGCTCACCCAGCCTGCGGAGACGCCGATGCTCGATCTCTTCGCACAGGCCGTCTTCGAGGGCGGCGGTCTCGGCAAGCACTCCAATGAGGATCTCAAACAAATCCTCGCCGGGAAAAACGTCGGCTCATCGCTCGCCATCGGCGATGATGCGTTTATGCTCGGCGGCACCACCACACCTGCGGATTTCACCGTGCAATGCCAGCTCATGTGCGCCGCACTGACGGATCCCGGCTTCCGCGAGGAGGCGCTCTGGCAGTTTCAAAAGGCGGTTCCCTTGATCTATCAGCAACTCCGGCACACGCCCGCCGGACCACAGCGCGAGATGGAGGCCTGGCTGCATGGCGGCGATTTCCGCTTCGCCATCGCACCCGTCGAAAAAATCACCTCCTACACCATCGCCGACGCAAGGAACTGGCTCACCCCCGAGCTCACCAAGGGCTATCTCGAACTCACCATCGTCGGCGA
>JBGSUP010000067.1:0-14809 GCA_041753485.1 Akkermansiaceae bacterium | reverse complement strand
GGGTCTTGGCGCGATGTGGCTCGCCGGCACCTCCGGCCGCTCGTGGGGATCGTCCGGTCCGCTGGTGAAGGACGCGGCGAATCCGCTCGCTCCGGCGGCGCCTTCCTTCGCGCCGAAAGCGAAACGCGTGATCTATCTGCACATGGCCGGCGCCCCCTCGCAGCACGAGTTGTTTGATTTCAAACCGGAGTTGCTCAAACTCGACGGCAAGGAGTGCCCGGGCGAATTCCTCGAGGGCAGGCGCTTCGCCTTTATCCAGGGTGTTCCCAAGATGTTAGGACCGCAGTTCGGCTTCAAGCAACACGGCCGCTGCGGTGCCTGGGTGTCCGAAAAGCTGCCGCATTTCGCCTCGGTGGTGGATGACGTGTGCTTCATCAAGTCGATGCACACCGACCAGTTCAACCACGGACCCGCCCAGTTGCTGGTGCACACCGGCAGCCAGAATCCCGGCGCACCCTCGATCGGTGCCTGGGCCACCTATGGTCTTGGCTCGGAAAACCAGAACCTGCCGGGATTCATCGTGCTGACCTCCGGCGGTAAGAATCCGGACGCCGGCAAGTCCGTCTGGGGCGCTGGCTACCTGCCATCGGTCTATCAGGGCGTGCAATGCCGTTCCGAGGGCGAACCGGTCCTCTACCTCAACGATCCGGCGGGCATCAACCAAGCGCTGCGCCGCCGCTCGCTCGACGCCCTGGAGAAGATCAACCGCCGCATCGCCGTGGAAGCCGGCGATCCGGAAACCGTCACCCGCATCGCCCAGTATGAGATGGCCTTTCGGATGCAGACCCATGCCACCGACGCTTTTGATTTGAAACAGGAACCCGAGGCCGTCCATCAACTTTATGGCACCCAGCCGGGCAGGGAGGCCTTCGCCAACAACTGCTTGCTCGCGCGCCGCCTGGCCGAACGCGGCGTGCGCTTCATCCAGCTTTTCCACTGGGGCTGGGACTCCCACGGAGCCTCCGCCAGCGAGGCGCTCAACAAGGGCTTCGGCGACCGCTGCATGGAGGTGGATCAACCGATGACCGCTCTGCTCAAGGATCTCAAACAGCGCGGCATGCTGGAGGACACGCTGGTCGTCTGGGGCGGCGAGTTCGGCCGCACTCCGATGCTCGAAAACCGCGGCGGCAACGACAACCCCTTTGTTGGCCGCGACCACAACCCCGGTGCCTTCACCATCTGGATGGCCGGCGGCGGCGTAAAACCCGGCCTCACCTTCGGCGCGACCGACCCGATCGGGTATGAGGCCGTCACCGACCGGGTCTCGGTCCATGATCTGCATGCCACCATCCTCCACCTGATGGGTTTTGACCACGAAATGCTCACTTATCCCAGCCAGGGTGCGAACCAGCGGCTTTCCAACATCACCAAGACCGGCACCCAGGTCGTCAAAGGGATCCTTGCCTGAAAAGCCCACTGCAGCAGGCATGCCGGCACCCCTCAGCCGTAACCATGCAGTGGAAAGATGGGATCCACCCCAAGGCCGTCCGGAGTTCATGTTTCGCATGCCGCGCCACCACGGACCGCGAACCACGCCGCAGGAGGCAAGCTAAAGCTTGAACTCCGACCAACCGATCCCCGCGCCACCTGTTTCCGCTGCGTGGTCGCGGCTCAGGCATCAGGACCGAGGATCAACTCGCCATCGCGCGCGGCGAGGACCTTGAACCAATCCATCAGCCGACGGGTAAGCGGCCCGGGCTGCCCGTCGCCGATGCGGCGGCCATCCAGTTCGATCACCGGTGCCAGCTCGCCCATGGTTCCGGTGCAGAACACTTCAGCAGCCCGGTAAAATTCAGTGAGCGAGAGGTCGCGCTCCGCGTGCTCGACCTGATGCTCCGCACACAAGCCAAGCACGCAGGAGCGCGTGATTCCCTCGGGGCAGGCCAGCAGGCGGCTGGTCAACACCACGCCTTCCGCCACCAGGAACAAATGAGTCGCATTCGTCTCCGCGACAAATCCCCGGGTGTCGAGCATCACCGCGTCGTCCGCACCCGCCACGTTGGCCTCGATTTTTGCCAGGATCGAGGGAATGAGATTGCAGTGGTGGATCTTCGGATCGAGCACGTCCGGTGGTGGCCGGCGCACGCTGCTGGTGATCAGGCGCAAGCCCGCCTTGTCATAGACCGGCGGTTTGTGCTCCGCGAGCACGATCAAGGTGGGACCGGACCGGTTCAACCGCGGATCCATGCCCGAGGTGATTTTCACCCCGCGGGTCAGGGTCAAGCGGATGTGCACCCCGTCGCGCATCCGGTTGGCCTCGAGGGTGCGCCGGATTTCCCGGATGATTTCGTCGTCGCCGGGAATCGTGGCAAATGCCAGAGCCTGCGCTGATCCGCGCAAGCGTGCCAGATGCTCGCGCAGCTTGAAGATGCGGCCGGCGTAAACGCGCAGGCCTTCCCAGACCGCGTCGCCGCCCTGCACTGCGGAGTCAAACGGGCTGATGCCCGCCTGATCACGATGCGTGAGGCTGCCATTGATGTTGACCATCAGGTCGCGGTTCTTTTCGTTGAATTGCTGGAGCATGGGATGGGATTCAGACCGTGAGCCGGTGCTGATACAGTTGGTGATAGAGGGCTTGGCAATCCGCGAGCAAGCCATCGAGGGCTGCCGGCAGTGGCCGTTCCTTTGCCTCATACGGCGCAAACCCGGTGGAGCGCTCGGTATTGGCATACCAATGCCGCGCCCAGATGCCGTCGGTCTCGCGGCGCCCGGGCGGCCAACTCAGCATGCACTCGGAAAATTCGAGGCCAAGCGCGGCACACAGTTTGGCGAGCAGCGCCCGCGGATTCTCCAGCAGATCGCGTGCATCCACCACCGGTGGGACCTTGCCGGTCCGCTGGCGCACGCGCTCGAAAAGCGCCGCTTGTTGGGGCAGGCCCGTATCGGTGAGCAGCGGCTCGCCCATCACGGCGAGCAGCGAATGGAGCATCTCACGCGGATCCCGGATCAGGAAAAAGTGGGTGAGCGATTCCAGCCAATTTGGTTCGATGTGCGGCATGAGGTGATGCGCCATGTGTTTCTGATACCACACCGGTTTGCCCTCCGGGATCGGCCCCGTCAACCAGGCGGCCACCTTTTGCCAGTCGGTTTCGCCGGCCGCCACCACTTCCTCCAGCCCCGGATGGTTCACCGGATTCACGCTCAAGTAATGCGCGTAGAGCGGTTCGTCCGTGACCCAGGTGTCCGGGCGTTTGCCCCACGACCGCATCAGCGCGGTCGATACGTTGCGCGGGCCGGACCACGCCGCGATTCGGATGGATTTTCCGCTCATGATCGGCAAACCCCCAGTTCGGATCGCGGGCGGATCGTTCTTGATGGAGGATCGCTAACAGGAAGGGCGGAGCAAACCGCAGGGTATTGCGCGGGAAAGACCCGGTCTGCGGTTGGTGAGGGGTGCGGTGAGCGGCTCGTGGGGTTCATTTCAGACGGCGGCAGCGTAACGTGCGAGCCCGCCGTGCCAAGAATTCTTTGGCGGCCCGCGGCCCGGCGCGCACGCCGGGATTGAACGAGGCAAGCGTCAGGCGGAAGGGGCGCAACCCGGGGGCTCTGGCGCGGTTTGCGGATCATCCCGGGCTTCACAGGATGCCGCCATGGCCGAAGCCACCGACGATTCTCCGGAGCGGAGGTGTGCGGTTTCGAGCCAAGTGCGGGCTCGTGGGGCTTGTTGTGGTTGTTGGAACACAAAGTTCCATTTCCTGCCATGATGAAGCGGATGGCCCCAAACACGGTCCTCTGAAACCTTTGATGCCCATCCCCGTTTCCTACGTATTTACGTAAAATCAAGAATTACGATTGAAATTCCGCGGGTTATGACCTAAGCCTGCGGCGATTGCAGGCAAGTGCCGCCACCGGCCACTCATGCGATCCCAGCCAGGCATGAACCGATTGAAGACAACCCGTGCGTGCCGTGCGGTCCGAAGCAGCCGCTTATTGGCCTTTGGCGTGCTCGCCCTGCCCGGCTTCGATGGTGCATCCGCGGCGACCAAGACTTGGGATGCCGGCGGCGGAGATCTGCTGTGGAGCACGGCGAACAACTGGAACAGCAACGGCACACCGGCGGCCGGTGACACCATTGTGTTCGCCTCAAGCTTCGCCTCGGGGACGGCGATCAATCTGAATGGCAACCGCACGATCGCAGACCTGTCCATCACCTCCACCACCGATTTCAGCCTCAACAACAACACCCTGACGATTTCTTCGGGCGATATCACCCGCTCGGCCGCCTTTGGAACCACCACGATCAACAGCGGCATCGCGCTTGGCGGCAACGCCGGATGGAACATTAGTGGAACTCTAATCGCCAACGGGATTGTCTCAGGTTCCCGAACGCTCACCAAAAGCGGCACCGGCACGTTGACTCTGGCCAACGCGAATACTTACACCGGCGATACCACGGTTTCCGCAGGCATCCTCAAAATCCTCAATGCAGCGGCGCTGGGAGCCACCTCGGGAAATACGATTGTCGATGCCAACGGGGAGTTGCAGTTGCAAGGCGGGATTACCGTGGCCTCAGGTGAAGCGCTCTCGCTGACTGGGACTGGGACCGGCGCGGTTGGCAGTGCCGCGCTGCGCAACATCAGTGGCAACAATGCTTGGACGGATACCATCACACTCCAAAACGTCACCGGTGTGGTCAGGATCAACTCGGATTCCGACACCCTCACTCTCGGGTCGATCAACGAAACCGGAACCAGGAATAAGGACCTCGCGATTGGTGGCGCTGGCAACGTGACGGTTTCCGGCACGATCACGGGCGGGGGCGGTGATCTTTCCCTAACCAAGGACGGAACGGGCATGCTGACCTTGGCCAGCGCCAACACCTACACCGGCACAAGCACGGTCAGCGCAGGCGTTTTGAAACTCGCAAATGCAAGCGCGCTTCCCGGAGGAATTGGATCGTCCGGTGGCACTGCCAACCTGATCATCAATGGTGGTGTGATCGGGCTTGCCGCCAACGACTTTCAACGCGGCTTGGGAACCGGCAGTTCTCAAGTCCGATTCGCTGGCAGCGGCGGTTTCGCAGGCTACGCCGCCGACCGCAATGTGAACCTCGGAGGTGCTGGCGTCCCCTCCACGGTGACGTGGGGAAGTGGCAGTTTCGTGCCGTCCGGTTCCTCGTTGATTCTTGGTGCCGCGGATGCCGACAAGACCGTGACTTTTCAGAATTCGATCGCGCTCAATGGGGCTGTCCGCACTGTGCAGGTGAATGATGGCGCGGCCGCAGTGGACGCAGTCCTCAGCGGGGTTCTCAGCGGCACTGGCGCGAGTGGTTTGATCAAAACGGGAGCGGGCGCGCTGACCCTCTCCGGAGCAAGCACCTACACCGGCCTGACCGAGGTGCAGGCGGGCACGCTCGCGCTCGGGGCCGGCAATGTTCTAGCCAATTCCTCCACCCTGAGGGTCTCCGGTGGCACGCTCTCACTCGGAGCCAACAGCGACACCGTGGCGGGCGTGCAACTCACCGGCGGCGGCATCACCGGCAGCGGCGGAGTCCTTGCGAGCACGACCGCATACGACCTGCAGGCCGGCAGCGTCAGTGCGATTCTCGGTGGCGCAGTCGATGTCAAAAAGACCACAGCGGGAACTGTTTTTCTCTCCGGCAACAACAGCTACACCGGAGTAACGACTTTTGGTGCGGGGATTGTGAATGTCGCCAATCTGACCAACTACGGCGTGGCTGGCAGCCTCGGCCAGCGGGCCGTCGATACCAATCCGCCGGTCAGCAATGTCGGTCTCCGTTTCATGGGCGGGACGCTGCAATACACCGGATCGACCGCCCAGAGCACCGACCGCGACATCCGGGTCGGCAACGCCGGCGCGACGCTTGACGCTTCCGGCAGCAATCCGGCCGCGACGATGAGTTTCGCCAAGAGCGGACCGAACGTGGATATCTGGGATACCGATGGCGCCCGCACGCTGACCCTCACCGGTTCCAATACCGGAGACAACATTTTCGCCATCAACTGGCAGGAGCGCGCGGCTGGCCGCAGCAGCATCGTCAAGTCGGGTTCCGGCACCTGGGTGCTGACCAATCCCAACAACAGCGCCGCGCAAACCGATGCCTACAACACCTTCGGCGGCTATGGCGGGGGAACAACGATTTCCGGAGGCACCCTTGGCTTTTTCGAAAACGCGATCGGCGGCGGAGTGGTGGACTTCACCGGCGATGCCACCTTGCGCTGGGAATCCGGCAATACGCAGGACATCAGCACCGGCAGCGGGGCAGGGGCCGCCCGCAGTCTGCGGATTGGCGATGGCGTGACGGCCACCTTCCACACCAACGGCAATGATGTTTCCCTGAGCAACGCGTTTGATGTCGGCCTTCTCAAAACCGGCGCGATCGTCAAAACCGGTGCGGGCAAACTGACGCTTTCCGCAGCCAACATCTACACCGGCACGACGACGGTTTCGGGTGGCATCCTGGCGATCGACGGCACCCAAGTTGATGCCACCGGAAATCTATCGGTCAGCGGCAGCACTTCAAGACTGGAGGGATCCGGCACGGTTGGGGCCAATACCACGACCATTTCGAGCGGTGGCACGCTTGTCGCAGGCTTGTCGTTCGACGGAACCGGAGTGTCGAGTGATCTGGAATTCGCGCCGACTTCGATCTTCGAATGGGATGTCAGTCTGACAGGCGCTTACAGTCTTTCCGATGTGGAAGGAAACCTTTCCGGCTCAGGTGCGGTCTTCAGGATTTTGTTGAACGACTTCGGGGATGACTTTTGGAATTCGGACCGCACTTGGAGTCTTGCTGACATTTTTGCTCCCGCATCCGTCAGCCCAGGTGGCACCTTTGCAAGTATCTTCACAAGCCTGGACACGAGCGAACCCTCGCTGGATGGCGCCCGGGGATTTGCGATTTCCGGCAACAACCTGACATGGACAGCCATCCCAGAGCCCGGCAGCGCGCTCATCGGCTTGCTGCTTGCGGGTGGTCTGCTGAGCCGCCGGCGCCGGTGAATTCCTCCCTCTTCCGTGGCCGGGGGTGTAGATCTGATTTGGCAGTCTGCGAAAATTCATCACGCTCAAGCCGTCCGAAGCCGCCCCTACGGTATGATACCTCGATTGGCAGCCTGATGATCCCGGGTCAGTGGTGCCATCCGTGAGTCCCCGGCATTTTTGGGCGGGATTATCCGAAGGCGGTAACGGGTAATCCGAGATCCCCGGGGTTTCTCCTCGCTGGCTGATCGCGGAATCAGAAACTGCCGCCAAAAAGCTCCTTGGCATTGCGGCATTGCGAGCTACGGTCACATCCAATGACCTTTTGGACCGGGAGCAAATCCATCATCATGCGCATACTCTCCGTTCTGTTGCTTGCCTTGCTTGGCGGTTCGGCCGCAGAGCGCCCGAACATTCTTTTCATCTTTTCGGACGACCACGCGCTGCAGGCGATTTCCGCATACGGCGGGCGGTTCAAGGACATCGCGCCGACGCCCAACATCGACCGGTTGGCCAGGCAGGGAGCGGTGTTCGAGCGCTCGTATTGCGCCAATTCGATCTGCGGCCCGTCGCGGGCCAGCGTGCTCACCGGCAAGCACTCCCACATCAACGGCTTCACCGATAACAACAATTCCAGCTTCAACGGCGCGCAGCCGACGTTTCCAAAATACCTCCAGCAGGCCGGCTATCAGACTGCCGTCATCGGAAAATGGCATCTTGTCAGCGAGCCGACCGGTTTCGATCACTGGGAAGTCCTCCCCGGCCAGGGAAGTTACTACAATCCGGACTTCCTCCAGATGGACGGCTCCAGCAAACGCATCGAGGGCTACGTCACCGACATCATCACCGACAAGACGCTCGATTGGCTCAAGAACCAGCGCGACAAGGACAAGCCGTTCGTGCTGATGAGCCAGCACAAGGCCCCGCACCGCAACTGGGTGCCTGCGGAGCGCCATTACAAGCTGTTCGACGGCATCGACATGCCCGAACCGGAGACCCTGTTCGATGACCATGCGAACCGCAGTGAGGCGCTGAAAAAACAGCAAATGAGCCTCGCCAGGGATTTTTGGTGGGAAAACGACTTGTTGCTGCCCGGAAAATCCACCGATCCGCGGTTTCGCAATGGCATCGTCAACAGCGAGTTCAAACGCATGACCCCGTTGCAGACCGCTGCCTTTCAAAAGGCTTACGGCGCCGAAAACCAGAAGCTCATCGATGATCTCGAGGCCGGAAAACTCAGTGATGAAGACGCCACCCGCTGGAAATATCAGCGCTACATCAGGAACTACCTGCGCTGCATCCGCGCCGTGGACGAGAACATCGGACGCCTGTTGGATTATCTCGATGAATCGGGGCTCGCGAAGAACACCATTGTCATTTACTCCTCGGACCAGGGATTCTACCTCGGCGAGCACGGCTGGTATGACAAGCGCTGGATGTTCGAGGAGTCGCTTGCGATGCCGTTTCTGATCCGCTGGCCCGGTGTCGTCAAACCCGGTGTCCGATCCAGGGCGCTGATCCAGAACATCGACTACGCCCCCACCTTTCTCGATGCCGCGGGCGTGGACGTGCCATCCGATATCCAGGGCCGCAGCCTGCTGCCGGTGTTGGAAAACGATGGCATCGCCCCCCCGGACTGGCGCAAGGCGGTTTACTATTTCTATTCCGGCGAGAGCACCCACCGCGTGGCCGCACATGACGGCGTCCGCACCGATCGCCACAAGTTGTTCTATCTGCCCGCTACCGGGGAATGGCAGCTCTTCGACCTCGAAACGGACCCGCAGGAACTCAGGAGTCTTCATGACGACCCCGCGAGTGCGGCGGTTCTCGCCGACATGAAGATGATCTATCAGGAACTGCGCGCCCACTACAAGGTCAAACAAGGCTGATGCCGGCCGGGCCGAAGATCACCAGCCGGAGCTGCTGTCATCAGCTGATCTGATACCCGGAACCGGGTCGACCCGGCCGCACCTGTCATTTTCATGAAAGCGATCCAGATGATTTCCAGCATCCTGCTGGGGCAGGCTTTGTCCGCGGCTCCGGCCGTGTTTCCCGGGGCCGGCGAGAACACCCCGTCCCGTTCGCATTACTTCACCTGGATCAACAACACCAACGAGGGCGCGACCGCGGAACAGACGAAAGTGAATCTCGGATTCTTCCAGTGGCTGCACGATCAATACGGCATGGTGCTTGACATCTACGCCTTCGACGCCGGCGCGATTGACGCGCCGGCCTACTATGGCACGTCCAGCACCCGGAAGTTCAAAAGCCAGTTTCCGCAGGGCTTCGGTCCGATGGCGGACCTGGCGGCGGGCTTCGGCGGACGCCTCGGAGTGTGGCTGGGACCCGATGGTTTCGGCGACACGCCGGAGCAGGAAAAGGCGCGGATCGATTTCCTGACATCGCTCTGCCGCGACCACCGCTTCCACTTGTTCAAGATGGACGCGGTGTGCGGTCAGTTGCGTGCGGACAAGCAGGACGCCTTCATCCGGCTGATGGAATCCTGCCGCCAGCACAGCCCGGATCTGATCCTGCTCAATCACCGGCTAGAGCTTGGCAAGGCCGGGCCACATGCGACGACTTTTCTCTGGCAGGGTGCCGAGACCTACATCGACGTGCACATGGTCAATTCCGCGCCCGCACCGCACAACCGTGCCGCCGCGCTCAGCCGTGGTTTGCCACCGGAACTCAAGCGCCTGGCGGAGGATCATGGCGTCTGCCTTTCGTCGTGCCTGGATTTCTGGCAGGACGATCTCGTGCTGCAGGCCTTCAACCGCTCGATGATCCTCGCGCCGGAACTTTACGGCAGCCCGTGGTTTTTGCGCGATGAAGAATTTTCGCAACTGGCCCGCATTTTCAACCTGCATCGGAAATACCGGGATATCCTCACCCACGGGATCGTGCTGCCTGCGGAAACTTATGGCTCAAATGCCGTTTCGCGTGGCGACGGCAATACCCGTCTGATCACCCTGCGCAATCTTTCGTGGGAACCGGTCACCCACAAGCTGGCGCTGGACGCAAGCATCGGGCTGGATGGCGGCGGCACGCGCGAGGTGCGCTTGCTCCATCCCTACGAGGAAATCCTGGGCAAAGGGCTAGCCGCCGAGGCCACGGTCGATGTCACGGTGCATCCGTTCCGCGCCGCGCTGTTGCTTGTCACCAGCGAATCCTGCACCGAGCCCTCGCTTGAAACCGGCCCCTATCGGGTGGTCCGCGATCTGCCGGGCATCGATGTCGAAATCGATCAACTCACTCCGCTGCCGCTCCAGCATCCCTGGCATCGCAAGCTCGCCGATCTGCAACGCGACGGGGTCCCGGCCGACTGGGCCGCGCTTTATGAGACCACCTGCTTCGCCGCCGATAACAATGCCATGGAACTGCGCAGCCTCGAACGCTCCGGTCCCTCGAAGATCCCCGCGGTGATCCGGGCCCGAGAGGCTTTTCTCGGCCAAGCCCTGATGACCAGTCGCGCGCTCTCCGACCGCTACCTCTTCGATGGCGATCCGGCAACGGTCTTCGATGCGGTGGGACCTGGCAAGGACCTGCGGATCGCCGATGGATGCCTGCGCGTCGACTTTGCCGACGCCATTTCCTTCGATGTCCTGAAACTGCGCACCCAGGCACCCGACCATGCCTTGCAGCGCAATCTCGGATTTGGAGCGCAATTCAGCAAGGACCTGCGCACGTGGTTGCCGGCCGAGGAATTGATCCAGGATGGTGACCGGCTGGACATCCATCCGCCGGCGGGCGCGTGGCGCTATTTTCGCATGCGGCTCGCTCCGGAACGTGTCGCCGAGGTCGAGGCATTGAAGGATGGCGGGATTCTCGACCGCGCCGGGTGGCGTGCCAGCAATCTTTTCGCCCATCCCGATGCCCTGCCCGCGGTCGCATCTTGGTCCGGCACTGTCACGGTGGATGAAATCACCCCCACCTCCTATCTCTGTGTGGCGGTGGATGGCAAACATGGGATCGAGGGTTGCTACGCCGCGATCCGTCGGGCCGGGCACCTGATCGGCGCACCGGACCGTGCTCCATCCTTCCCCGCCAACCCATGGGAATACCCGGTCCGCGCCCGCGACAGCGGCTACACGTATTTCTTCCCGCTCGATGAGTCAATGGTCGGAGAAAAACTCGAAGTGGTGCTGTTAGGAATGAAAGGCGGAGGCCAGGACCTCAAGCCCTCGGTCTGGCTTACCGCACGCGACCTTCCGTTCACCGCAAGCCGCCGGAGAATTTCACGCTGAGCCGAAACCCCGCAATGGCCCGGACTTGTGGTCTGCCAGATGCATCACTCCGCTGCCGCGCCGTTCCTGCGTGCGCCGAGGTCGGTGCGGATGGTGGTGCAGAGCGCCTCGGTGAGGCCGTAGTAGCGGAAGAGGACGGCGACCACGGCAAAGCCAATGGCGGGGATCACCGAGACCAGCAGCAGGATGCCCTGGTTGGCTTGGGGGGTTTGCACGGCTCCGGCAACATAACCGAATCCCGAAAGCAGGAATCCCGCCAAGGCACCGCCGATGCCCATCCCGATCTTTTGCGAACAGGTGGTGGCGGAGAACACGATGCCGGTGGTGCGGACCTTGAATTTCCACTCCGAGAAATCCGCGGTGTCGGCGATCATCGCCCAGTAGAGTGTGGCGTTCAAACCGCCGCCGATGGTGTGGAGGACCTGCATTGCGAAAGCGAGGCCCAGCATCGAGGGAGGCAGCAGGAAGGTGGCTCCGGCGCTTGCGGCCATCAGGATGTGGGCGAGGATCAGGCCTTGTTTTTTGCCGACGGCGCGGACCAGGAAACGGGCGCAGACGGCTCCGGCGATGAAACCGATGTTTCCTAACAACAGGAAGGTGGTGGTGCGTGCTTCGTCGAGATTCAGAAAGTATTTGCAATAATAGACCAAGGTGCCTGCGCGCACGATGATGAAGGTGAGGTCCAGCATGCCGGCGACGAACATGATCACCCAGTGGCGGTTGTGGAAGAGGGTGGCCAGATCCTCCTTGAGCGAGGTTTTCTGTTCGGGCTGCGGGTGGATGCGTTCTTTGGTGGTGGCGAATGTGACCAGGAACAGCGAGACGGCCAGCATGCCGAACAGCGCGGTGGTGAGCTGGAAGCCAAGCGCCTCGTTGCCCTTGCCGAAATACTTGACGAGCGGCAGCATCGCTCCGTTGACGAGGAAGCCGCCGCACTGCGCAAGCACCATCCGGTAGGAATTGAGGCTGGTGCGCTCCAGGGGATCATCGGTCATGACTCCGGAGAGCGCGGAGTAGGGGATGTTGATGGCGGTGTAGAACAACATCAACAAGTTGTAGGTGACCCAGGCGTAGATCAGTTTGCCGGTGGGATCGAAGTCCGGCACGGTGAAGGTGAGAACGGTCACCGCCGCAAGCGGCACGCACATCCACAGCAGGTAGGGGCGGAATTTCCCCCAGCGGGTGTTGGTGCGGTCCGCGATGGCTCCGGTGATGAAATCAGTGACTCCGTCAAAGGCCCGGGCGAACAGGAACATGGTGCCGACGGCGGCGGCAGCGATGCCGAAGACGTCGGTATAGTAATACATGATGAACGACATCAAAGTCGCCCAGACCAGGTTGCTTGCGGTATCACCGAGGCCGAAGCCGATTTTTTCCTTGAGCGAGAGTTTCACAAGCGGGTTTGCGGGTTTTAATTCTGTGATTCGGCCAGGGTCACGACGATGCGGCGGATGAAGCCGTCGCGATCGAAGAGATGGCGGCACTCGGTCTGCGGCAGGAGATCGCCCGCAAAGCATGCCGAGCGGCCATCGGCATATTCAAGCAAGATCGCGGCGTTCGTGGCGTGGGTATAACAAACCGGAACCTGAAACAGAGTGAAGGCGAGTGTGCCGGCGTCCATGTTCCAAGTCTGCGTCTCCCCCTCGAGGTCGATGTATTCGAATTCATGGGGTTTGCTGAAAAACTCGGTGCGCTTGAGCAGGGAGGGATCGAAACGCACGGCACCATGCTCGATGTGAACGCCAAGTTCGCCCATGCGGGTGAGGATTTCTTCTTTGACCTGCCCGGTCATGCCCGGTTGCTGGGCACCGCGGTGGCGTGGTGAGTGCGAATAGGGATCGGTCGGGAATGCGCCGTAAACCTCGGATGTCTTGGTGAATCCCAGACCGTTGCGAATCTCGTCGTAAGCATGGGCAAGCAGCAGGTTTTCCGCGCCATGCGGTTGATCGTGGACGGCTTGTTGGTGGATTTCCTGCACGGCGAGTAAGAGCTTGGCGACCATGTGCCAGTATATGCTGCCAAGACCTTCGAAGGCGAACATGGCACCACTCCGCCCGGTGAATGCGCGGTGGTGAAAGACCTTTTCCCACAACTCGAGGATTTCCTCGCGATTTTCAGTCACGCCCAATGAGTCGAGCCTGGCGAGCAGGTCGCGGCTGTTGGTGAGGTCTGGATGGAAGTGGGCGCGGCCCCGGTCATCGATGCGGATCAGTTCCCGATCACCGGCGAGGGCGGATTTTGCCAGAGCGGGGATGTTTTTCTCCCAGCCAGCGGGCAGGGTATTGCGTTCGAGGAACGGGGGGATGACCCGGTCGGGGTAGAGCAGATAGCTGTTTTGATCTTCCCGATAGATGGCGCTTTCCCGCATCGCGACCAGCAGGCGCATGGCCTCGGCAGGCTTCAGGGCACCGCTGCTGAGTGCTGCGACCTGTCCTTCGAGCATCAAGTCCAGCCTGCGGACGAATGCCTTGTCGCCTTGGATTTCGAGTAGATTATAGCTGTGGAACAAAGCGTCGTTACGTCGGTTGGCCTGGAGCGTGGCGTCGATGGCGGTGAGGGCTGTGGCGATGAAGCCCCTGAGAACGTCGCAACCGACATTCGTGAAGCGCGATGATTGGTGTGCGTAAAGCGCGTTCCGATGGGTCTCACCGGCCCGGCCGAGCCCCTCGATGATGTGGAAGCGCGATGTTGGATCGGTGTCGGTTGCTGCGGCGAGAGGAAGGATTTCCGCAAGCTGGGCGAGGAAATCCGCCACCGGTTGTGTGAGTGAGAATTCGCTTGCCGCGCGCTCGTCGAATACGGACCCGAGGAAAACGAGGTAGCGTCGCACGTAGGCAACAGTCACCACCGAGAGTCCCCAGCCGGCGAGGGCATTGTTCGCATCGTTCCATTCCGGGCGTTGGGTGTTGAGCCAGATGCCGCCGCCGGGAACGAGGTTGCTGAGCTTGACGAGCAGCGGGACGAGCAGTTTCTCGGCGAGCGAAACCAGGACGATCTCGCCGTTTTCGTCAGCGAGCAATTTCCCATCCCCGCCGAGGGTGCGGGTGCGCTCCATCAGCCCGGCATGGAGCTCCTCGTTGAAGGTGATCGAGTGCTTCGGGTCCCGCAGGATCTTATCGAAGCCGCCGATTTCATAGGGCACGTTGGCATAACTGTGGCAGCGCTCGTTGAGGCGGAGAGTCAGCTGGCCGGGGTGGAAACGTTCCTCGCCCTCAAGCAGGCGCAGCAGATAGATGATCTGGTGATCGCCCCAATAGCCGATGTGGCTCCATGGGTCCGCGGGATCGAAAACCTCCCAGTCGATCCCGGCGCGGGTGATCCGATAGGGATTGTAGCCATCGGCCGTGGTGGCATTGAGAAAGATGGCGATCATCGACCGGAAACAGCGCGGATAGCTGTAGGCTAGACTCTCCCAGTTTTGGAAGATGTCGCGCCAGTTTCCGGCGTAGGCAAACAGCGGTCGGCCGGAGGCATCCTTGGTGTGGATCTCAAAACGGTTCCATGGCCGGCTCGGGTCGCCGTGGCGGCGGCTGAAACAGATCGGCAGATACTCCATCGCGAGGCGGGCGAGTTGCGCGTCGCCGCTTCCGGCGGCGCGGGCGCTGAGTTCGTCGAGGGTGCAC
>JBGSUP010000066.1:0-6083 GCA_041753485.1 Akkermansiaceae bacterium | reverse complement strand
GGCGGCCCAGCCCTTGCCACCGGTGGAGGCCTGGACGATGTTTTGGGTCTCAAGGACCGTCGCATTTTGGGCGCCGGAGCTTTCGCTGAGGGCTGCGAAGGCCACCAGCACAAGCAGGGCTTTGGGGAGGGTTTGAGGGATCATGGGGCGGGAAGGAACCTGCGAAGCACGAATCAGGCCAGTGGCAGCGACGGTTCTTATCCGAAACGCCACGAAACCCAAGGCTTCTTTTCCCTTCATTCGGCATGAGAGGATTCGGGTGAGTTGCGGTTCCGGCCGAGAATCTGCCGGATGACTGGCTCCGGCACCGCCCATCCAGAGCGTGCGGCGTGCGGCGGCTTTGCCCGGGGGAAAAATCCCAAAAATTCAAAATCACCTTGGAGTCGGCGCTGGGACTGCTAGAGGAAACGCGTTCCTGATTCAAAATGTGGGCATTCCAGCCTGCGCCGGGCAAAGGCAGCAAGCCATTTTCCCCTGATCCCATGCAAGCCACACCCTCTCCCGAGTCCGAGTTGCCAGCCGTTGGTTTCCTGGCCGATGTCGCACCCGAGCATCGCTCATTCCTCGCGTGCTTCGGCCGTTTTATCCGTCCCCAGTCCGGTGATGTGCTCATCACCGAGGGGGAACGTCAGGATGCGCTCTACATGATCCTGTCAGGAACGCTGCACGTCATATCCAACGCAGCCGAGAGACCGATGCTGTTGGCCACTCTCGGCGAGGGCGATTGTTTCGGCGAGGTCAACCTCTTCGATCCAAGCACGGCAAGCGCGACGGCGGTTTTCCGCAGCAGCGGCCTGGTCTGGGCACTCTCGCGCGAGGAACTCCATGCCTTTCTGGAAGCCGATCCGGCAGCGGGTGTCGCCGTGCTGCGGGGCCTGCTCCACCAGTCCGCGTCCCGGATCCGCCACATGAACGAAAAGCTCGCAAGTGCCGAGCAACGGGCTGCTTACCACCACTTCTGGACCACTCCCACCCCGTGAGCTTTCTCATTCAACAAGGTCCTCTGGCCCTATTCGCCGCATTTGTGGTCATTCACGCGCTGGTGGATTTTCCACTTCAGGGCGACTACATCGCCAGGCAAAAGGCCCGCAGTCAGGCGGACAACCGCAGTGTCTGGATCGTGGCCCTTTCCGCCCACTGCGTGATCCACGCCGGCGGGGTCTGGCTGGTTTCCGGGTCGCTCGCCTTTGGCTTCGCCGAATTGGTTCTCCATGCCTTGATCGATCTTGGCAAGGGCGAGGAGAAATTCGGCCTCGTCACCGATCAATTGCTGCACGTCGCGTGCAAGCTGGCCTACGCGCTCTTGCTCGGCTACGGCATCGTCTCGCTGTAGCGCGCGCCCGCGTTTTCCTGTTTACGCCGCCGGAGACCTGACGCAGCCTCGCGGAACGCATGAAAATGCTCTTCGTCGCCGACCTCCATTACGGTCTCAAACAATTCGACTGGCTGATCGCCGAGGCTTCCGGCTTTGATGCCGTGGTGATCGGCGGTGATCTTCTCGATCTTGGCTCGGCGCTCGATCTCGACACGCAAATCGTCGTGATCGAAAAATATCTCACCCGGATTTCGCGGCACACGCGGTTGCTGGTGAGCTCCGGCAATCACGACGGCGACGCTCGCAATGCGGCGCAGGAATCGATTTGCCGCTGGCTGCATGATTCGAAGGGCGGTGCCGTGCATGTGGATGGTGAGAGCGTCGAACTCGGCGGCACCCTGGTGACCATCTGCCCGTGGTGGGACGGCCCGCAGACACGCGCCGAAGTCGAGCGCCTGATCACACGGGATTCGATGCGGCCGAAACAAAAATGGGTCTGGATCCACCACGCGCCGCCCGCCGGATCGCCGGTGTGCTGGACCGGCCGCACTCTCGCGGGAGACGAGGTTCTCGCGGAATGGATCAGGCGCTTTTCCCCGGATCTGGTGCTCTGCGGCCACATCCACAACGCCCCGTTTTACCCGGATGGTTCGTGGATCGACCGCCTTGGCAGCACCTGGGTGTTCAACGCCGGCCGGCAAATCGGCCCGCAGCCGTCGTTCGTCATCCTCGACTTCGAAACGATGAGTGCACGCTGGATTTCCGTCGATGAGGACGTGACCCGCGACCTCACGAAGCCGGCCGCGAGCGAGGCCGGTGCATGAGGGCTTCCAGCACTTCATCGACCATGCCGAGGTGGTCGTGGCCCTCATATTGCCGCTTCACATCGATGAGGTATTTATTTAGCGCATCCAGCCGCCGGGCCAGCAACTCGGCAAGGTAGAGGCTGGCCTCCGGGTGGGCGATGAGAAAGCCGCGCGGATCCTCGATCACTGCGAACCGCGAGGGTTCCAGGGCCCGCACTGTGGCCGTCGCGGGTCCTCCCAGCAGCGCCGACATGTCACCGAAGACGACTCCCGGCTCCGCCGATTTCGCCAGGCGCACATTGTCGCGCAGAATCTCCACACTGCCGGACATCAGAACCAGCAATTCACCGGCCTTTTCCCCCTGCTCAATCACCAAGTCGCCTGCGGCAAACTGCCGCGAAGCGTGGTTGGACACAAAATCGAGAAATGGTGACATCGGCAAAAGCCGATAGCTGCTGCCAAAACCCGCGTAAATGCCAAACTGCGTCCGAACAGACGATTCGACTCGTTTCGCGCGTCGGACGGATTCATTTTCGGCAGGCATCCTCGTCTTGATTTCAATCCAATCCCTGCTTCTCAATCACGCATGAGCCACTCATCCGCCGCCGGGCATCCCGGATTTCTCGTCGTTATCGAAGGCATCGACGGCACCGGCAAATCCACGCAGGCGCGCCGCCTCGGCGAGTGGTTCGAGAAGACGGGCCGCGAGGTGGTGCTCAGCCGCGAACCGACCGATGGACCCTGGGGGAAAAAGCTCCGCGAATCCGCCGCCACCGGTCGGCTTTCGCCGCAGGAAGAACTCCAGTATTTCCTCAACGACCGCCGCCAGCACGTGGAGGAAAAAATCGCGCCCGCGCTGGCCGCCGGGAAAGTGGTCATCCTCGATCGGTATTATTTCTCGACCATGGCCTACCAGGGAGCCCGCGGCTTCGATCCTGCGGAAATCCGCCGCATCAACGAGGAGTTCGCGCCGCGGCCGGACCTGTTGATCATTCTGGATCTCGCGGTGGAGGCCGCGCATCAACGGATCTGCCACCGCGGCGACTCGACCAACGAGTTCGAGCAGCGCGAGGGTCTTGAGCGGTGCCGCGGGATTTTCCTGTCACTCGCGGACGAGCCCTTTGTGCGGGTGATCGATTCGAATGCTCCAGTCGATGTGGTGGGCGAACGGATCCGGCGTGAAATCGAGGGTATTCCCGCCGCCGCGCGGTAGTTCAGTCCTCCAGGCAGGCGCTGCCGAACAGGGAGAAACCACCGGATTGCTCGATCCGGATGTCGAGCAGTTGGCCGGTGAGGCGCTCGTGATCGCCGTCGAAGATGACGATCTTGTTCTGCGAGGTGCGGCCTGATAGACGCGCGGCGTTGGTCTTGGACGGGCCTTCGCAGAGCACTTGCTGGCGGCTGCCGACAAGTGCGGCGTTGCTGGCGATGGCGATGCGGTTGACGACCTCCAGCAGGCGTTGGTTGCGGCTTTCCTTTTCGGGCTCGGATAGCTGGCCGTTCATTTCGGCGGCAGGCGTGTTGCGGCGTTTCGAGTAGCGGAAGACGAAGGCGTTGTCGAATTGCAGCCGCTCGACGGTGTCGATGCTGGCCTGGAAGTCCTCCTCGGTCTCGCCGGGAAAGCCGACGATGATGTCGGTGGTGATGGCGAGGCCCGGGCGGGCGGTTTTCATTTTCTCGCAGATCTCGATGAACTTTTCGTTCTTATACGGCCGGCGCATTTCGCGCAGGATGCGGTCCGAGCCGCTCTGCATCGGGAAATGGATGTGCGAGCAGAGTTTCGGCAGGCAGGTGAAGGCGGCGATCAGGTCATCACGGTAGCCGACCGGGTGCGGCGAGGTGAAGCGGATACGCTCGATGCCATCGACCTCATGCACGGCTTCCAACAACTGCACGAAGGGCGACTTGCCAGCGACACGCGGAAACTCGGTGCGGCCGTAAAGATTGACGATCTGTCCTAACAGCGTGACCTCCTTCACGCCGTGCGCGGCGAGGTGGCGGACCTCGCCGACGATGTCATGGATCGGCCGTCCGCGCTCCTTGCCGCGGGTGTCGGGGACGATGCAGAACGAGCAGCGCATGTTGCAGCCCTGCATGATGGAGACGAAGGCCGAGGCCTCGCGGGGTTTCGCAATGTGGTCGCGGATGGTGTTTTGCGAGCCTTCCTCCTCCGCCACGTCACAGACCGTGCCGCCGCGCAGCGAGTGGGTGGGATCGTCCATGCGGGCTTCAAGCCGACGCTGGAGAATGGCGTCCACGTATTCGAAGACCTTGTGGTATTTCTGTGTGCCGACGACGACATCGAGCTTGGGCAGGGCTTTGAAGAGTTCCGCGCCGCGGGACTGGGCCATGCAGCCCATGAAGCCATAGACGACGTGTTTGCGGTCGCGCCCCTTGTGGATCATGGTGCCCATTTTGCCGAGTGCCTTCTGCTCCGCCTGGTCGCGGACGGAGCAGGTGTTGACGAGGATGGCATCGGCCTCGTTTTCGTTGGAGGTGAGGGTGTAGCCGCCCTCGCTGAACATGCGCGCGACTTGCTCCGAGTCACGCTCGTTCATCTGGCATCCGTAGGTTTTTACGTAAACTTTGGGCATGGAATCAACGGGTCGGGCGCGCAACCTAGACAAGGAAATCCACAGGTTCAAGGCCGCAGGAGCCCCAGCCTCACTGGCAAGGGAGCGATGCAGGGCACCGGGAGGAAACCAACAGCAGCCGTGAGTCCAGCACCTGGCTTGGTGCGGTCACTTCCGGCACCGAGGCGGACGCTGCCGCAGGAGGCACAGCGGTTTGGCCTATTCGGCCACGGAGGCGGTGCCGTTGCGGATGATTTCGAGGAAGCTCTGTGGTTCCAGAGCCGCGCCACCGATGAGGGCACCGTCGATGTCCGGGCAGGCCATGAGCTCGGCGGCATTGTTGGGTTTCACGCTGCCGCCGTATTGGATGCGGATCCGCGAGGCGGTGTCGGCACCGTAAAGCGCGGCGACGAGCGAGCGGACGAAGGCGTGGGCGTCCTGCGCCTGCTGGGAGGAGGCGGTGACGCCGGTGCCGATGGCCCAGACGGGTTCGTAGGCGATCACGGTCTCGAGCATGTCCTTTTCCGGCACTCCCTTGAGGCCATCGGTCACCTGGCTGCGGAGAACGGTTTCAAGCATGCCGCCCTCGCGTTCGGCGAGGGTTTCGCCGATGCAGAAGATCGGTTTGAGGTTCGCCTCGCGGGCCTTTTTGATCTTGGCGTTGATGACGGCATTGGTCTCGCCGTAAATCGCGCGGCGCTCGCTGTGGCCGAGGATCACGTAATGGACGAAAAACTCGCGCAGCATGAGCACGCTGACCTCGCCGGTGTAGGCACCGGAATCGAACTGTGAGCAGTTCTGCGCGGCGATCTGGATGGCGTGGGCATTCTGCCCGGCATTGGCATTGTGGAGCAGGTCGGCAAGTTTCGGCAACGAGACGAAAGGCGGGGCGATGACGATTTCACAGGGGAAATCCTGACCTTGAAGTTTCGAGAGGAAACTTTTGACGAAGTCTTCCGTTTCGGAAGCTCCCTTGTTCATTTTCCAGTTGGCGGCGAAGATCGGCTTGCGGTTCATGTGGGTGGGTATTGGGGGATTGAGATGGGTCAGGCGTCGCTGAGCGCGGCCACGCCGGGCAGGATCTTGCCTTCGAGGAACTCGAGGCTCGCCCCGCCGCCGGTGGAGCAGTGGGTGACTTTGGAGGCGACGCCGAATTTCTTGGCGGCGGTGGCGGTGTCTCCGCCGCCGACGACGGTGATGGCACCCGCTGCAGTGGCGGCGGCGATGGCGGCGGCCATCGACTTGGTGCCCTCGGCGAAGGCCTCGAATTCAAACACCCCGGGCGGACCGTTCCAGATGATGGTCTTGGAGGCCGCGATCACCTTGGCGAACAGCTCGCGGGTTTTCGGTCCGGCATCGAGGCCCATGATTCCGGCCGGGATCTGATCG
>JBGSUP010000065.1:0-2796 GCA_041753485.1 Akkermansiaceae bacterium | reverse complement strand
CATTTTGAATCGTTGAGTTTGAGGAACCTTTCAAGCGTGGCGGTTGAGAGGCAGGCGCGTTTGCGCTTGCCTGCGATGGAGTCTCTGACGGTTTGGTCATGCTTGAGCAGTTTGTGGGCAAGTCGGCGTAACAGCGACACGCTCCGTGCAGCATCGCCACTGCGGATCCGCGAACCGTCCTCGCCATACGTCACGTCCATGACCCAGTGATCTAGGTTGTTGGTTGGTATTCAATGGTTTGCGACAGCAAATGACCGCAAATCCTAGCATTTATCAAGGTCATTTTTCGTCGGTCCCGCATCCCCCGGCATGTCCCGGCAAGCTCAGTGTCAGATCGTGTCAGAAATCCGGACATCCGCGACAGATCGACCGGCGGCGGGGAAAGATCCTGGTTTGACCGATTGGGAGGACGAGGACGAAGGAGAGAGAATCCATCAGAAATGCGACAATCCGGATGTAGGCATTATTTTCTCTTTTGCCTTAACGTGTTCATATGAACTGTTTAAGAGGCGAGCCATGCCTCCCCCTTCAGATCCGCCATTCCTATTGGGATTTCAGAGACTCGACTGGCACCGGTCCGTTGGAAAGTTTTATTCCCTTGGAATTTCAAACTCTTCTCCCCGCGATTTCGTCGGTAGAAACAAGCGCAGGCTGCCTGGTGAAACCGGCTTGAAACGGAAGCCGGAGTATGAAAACGCACCCTCCCGGTGGGCGGTATCCACGACCGTGCCGATCCTGCCAGGATGGGTGATGGTTTCGTGTGCGAATTGGCAGGAGTTGGCTACCAGCATCACCCCGAACTCCTCGCGCTGTTGTCTCGCGGCCACTGCGAGCCGTCCGAGCAGGCCTGTGTCATTTGAGGGTGGGTGTTTGACGGCATTGTGATCCGGTCATACAATCACCGCAAATGCCCGCAGACGCCACCATTTCCGAACAACCGGGGATTCCAACAGCGTTGCGGCATGCGCTGGGCTGGCTGGTGGTTGGAAACGCCGCCGGGTTTTATCTATCGCTTCTGGTGATGTTTCCGCAGTTTCAACCCGCGGAGTGGTCCTACGGCCGCTGGGTGCCGGTGCATCTGAACGTGCAGCTTTACGGCTGGACCTCGCTGCCGCTGGTGGCGTGGCTGCTTGCGATCTATCAGGTGGCTTCGTCAAAGGCGCGGGTGTGGGCTTCCACCGCGGTGTGGGCGTGGTCGGCGGCGCTCGCGCTGGGTGTGCTGCACTGGCTTGGCGGGGTGACTTCAGGGAAAATTTTTCTCGACTGGAAAGGTGGAGCCTTGTGGGGCTTTATCGCGGCGCAGGTGATTCTCTGGCTGGTGCTGGCGGCGGCATGGCGTGAGCGCGCGGGAGCATGGAGCAGGCTGCGGCAAGCTGCTTCCCTTGCCGGGCTGATCGGGCTTGCCGTGGTGCCCGTGTCGCTGGCATTCGCCGCCTCGCCCGCGGTCTATCCGCCGGTGGACCGGACAACGGGCGGGCCGACCGGGTCGAGTTTGTTAGGCTCGTCGTTGATCGTTGTCGGGTTGATGTTGCTGTTGCCGAGGGTGGCGGCGGTTTCAAGGAAGGTCGTGAAATCGCGCGCCACCTGGTTGTTCTTCTGGCTTTCGTGGGTGATTTTCGGCGTGACCGAGGCGATGGGTGGCACGCACATTGACGCGCATCAGATTGGGGCGATGTTGTTCCTGCTTCCCTGGGTCTGGTGTTTGCCTCGCGACTATGCAGGTTTTGAATGGCCGGAGGGTTCGAGGGTTTGGCGTGGCGCGATGTTCGGATGGTGGGGGACACTGGTTGTGAGCGGCCTGCTGATGTATCAACCCGGCGTGCTGGATCGGTTGAAGTTCACGCAGGGTCTGGTGGCGCATTCGCATCTGGCGATGGCGGGTTTCACCACTTCGTTCTGCGCGTTGCTCATGGTGCTGGCCAGCGGCAGGCGGATCGGCGGAACGTGGTCGGTGGCGCTCTGGCATGGAGCCGCTTTCGCGATGATTGTCACGCTGGCATTGGTGGGCTGGAACGAGGGCGATGGGCCATCCTGGATGGTGGAAAGTCCGGCGTGGCGGAACTTGGGACTTTTAATCCGCGCGGCATGCGGGCTCTTGATGTTGGGGGTTTCGGTGGTTTGGTGGATGGAACGGAGGACGCCATGACAAAAACGAATTTCTTGAAAATCTGGAGCCTGCTGGTGGGTGCGATGGATGCCTTGACCGGTCTGCTCCTGCTCATCGCGCCGGCCGCGGTGTTGGGGCTTTTGCGGATCGAGCCGCCTTCGCCGGACGCGTTGGTATTCCTGAGTTGGATCGGAGTGTTTGTGATGGCGGTGGGATTGAGTTATGGTCTGGCGCTCAGCAGGCACCGGGGCCGGGGTGAGACGGTTTGGATGTTCACGGCGCTGGCCAGGCTGCTGGTCGCCTTTTTTCTGGCAGCCAAAATCACCGCCGGTTCATTGGCGGTTGGCTGGGTGCTGGTGGCGGTGTCGGACGCGCTGGTGGCGGTGGTGCAGATCGTGATTTTGCAGAAGGGCTGGTGGAGGGAGGCGCACCGGTGAATTGGATAGCGGTGCGCGCGGTGGTGGCGGTGGCCGCGGTGTATGGTTTTTTCCTGATTTTCGCCCAGTTTTCATTTGTCGAGTTGCTGCGTGACGGAGGGGTCGGCCTTGGAGTGGAGAAGGTGATCCTGGTATTGATGGCGGTGGCGGGCATCGCCGGTGGTTTTTTCATCGCATGGCGCGGGGTTTCGCCGCTGGCGGTCAGGGCCGCACTGTTGGTGGCGGGATCCGCCGCAGCACTTGCGCCGCTGG
>JBGSUP010000064.1:0-2192 GCA_041753485.1 Akkermansiaceae bacterium | reverse complement strand
CACCGCCGCCGCCCTTGTAGCCGCCGCCACCACCGCCGCCTTTGTAGCCGCCGCCACCACCGCCGCCGTAGCCACCGCCGCCACCGGGCCGGGCTTCCTTGGGTTCGGAGGCGTTCACGCGGAGCGGACGTCCGTTGTAATCGAAATCATTGAGGGCTTCGATGGCCGCGTTCAATTGGGATTGGTCGCCGAGGGTGACGAAGGCGAATCCCTTGGATTGTCCGGTCTCGCGATCAGTGATGATTTTGACCCGTTCGACAGGTCCATAAGCGGCGAAGAGACCGGAAACGTCTCCCTCAGTAGCAGTGTAGGGCAGGTTGCCCACGTAGATATCCATTGTTTTCAGTTCTTATGACGCCAGTTCATTCCACACTTCCTTTGATTACGGCGTCAGAGACTCAACAAAGCGCGCTTGCAACGCCAATCGGCTTGCAAGCGACCGGCAAGCTGTGCCGCTGGCGATGCCAGTGCAAGTTTTGTTTTTGGATTCACCGCGGCGATGAGCGGCAACCCTTCCCGCGGAAGGATTCCAGCGCTGAAAAAACTTCGCCGCTCCGCAGGTGATCAGGCTTTGCCTGGCACCGGCGGGACTTCCTCGGGAAGCTGGACCGCGCCTTGCTCGAAATCGAGCGCCGTGGGCGTGCAGGTCAGATTGTAGAATGGCGAGCTCGCGTTTTCCATGACGTCGCTCCAACGAACCATCTGCCCGGTGTAGGCGGAAATGCGTCCCATGATGGCCATTGTGGTGACCTCGGCGATGCGTTTGGCGTCGTTGAGCGGCTTGCCCGTCATGACGCTGCGGATCATGTCCACGTGCTCCTGGACCATGCCGTTGTCGGAATCCAGCTTGATTTCCGGGATCGTGACGTTTTTGCCTTTCAGCTTGCCGCCGCCGTAACACGACCCCTCGGTGCCGGTGAACATCTCGCCGACGCGGCCGTAAGCTCCTGAAAGTTGGCGGCACTGGCTGTGAATGTGGACGTCGTCCCCGAAGTCGTAATCCACGCTGAAAAAATCGAACATGTTGCCCGTTTCCCGGCGGGCGCGGCCGCCGAAGCCGATGGCGCTCACCGGCAGGCGGCCGAGGAACCAGACCGCGACATCCAGATTGTGGACGTGTTGCTCGACGATGTGATCGCCGGACATTTCGGTGAAGTTGAGCCAGTTGCGGGCCAGGTAGGAAGCGGCGGATTCACCGTCGTTGCGGCGCTTGGTCCAAGGCACCGTGCCGTTCCACTGGACCACGCCGCCCTTGATCCGGCCGATCGCGCCGGCGTCGATCATCGCCTTGTTGCGGAGGTAGTCCAACTGGTGGCGGCGCTGGGTGCCGGTGACCACGGCAAGGCCTTTGGCGGCGGCCTTCTCGCCGGTGGCGATGACGGTGCGGGCCCCCACCGGATCGACGGCGACGGGTTTCTCGATGAAGCAATGTTTTCCGGCTTCCACGGCGGCGGCGAAATGCAGCGGGCGAAATGCCGGCGGAGTGGCCATCAGGACATAGTCGCAGTCGCTGGCGATGACTTTCTGATAGTTGTCAAAACCGCCGAAGCAGCGCTCTGCGGCGAGGCCGTGTTGTTTGCCGACGCCATCCGCCTTGTCCTTGAAGGCATCGCCTGCGGCGACGAGTTCGGCCTCGATGCCGAGGATTTTGCACGCCGCCATGAAATCCTTGAGCGCGCCATTGCCGCGGCCGCCGCAGCCGATCAGGCCGACTTTGATTTTTTTCGAGGTTCCCGCGGTGGCGGCGGCGAAAACCGGGCTTGCCACAAGACCGGCTCCCAACAGGGTGGAGTTTCCTAAAAAGCTTCTGCGATTCATGATGGTGGATGGTGAGGTGTGCGGATTCATAATCAGGGTCAATCCAGTCGATCCATTGGATTTTGCTCGGGAATTTCCATACTTTTGAAAACCTTCCGACATTTCAGCCGTTTGTGATTTCCCGGGACCGATCCTCCCCGATCCAGCCATTCATGCCATGAAAATATCCAGACCCTGCCTCATGCTCTCGCTGCTGCTCGCACCGCTCGCGCCGGCCGAAACCTCGGTGCTGCTCATCGCCGGCCCGAAAAGCCACGCTCCCGGCCAACACGAGCATCCCGCCGGATGTGAGCTGCTTGCGAAACACCTCAACGCCAGCGGGCTCGGCATCACCGCCGAGGTCAGCCTCGGCTGGCCGGCGGATGCCGCGAAAG
>JBGSUP010000063.1:0-3341 GCA_041753485.1 Akkermansiaceae bacterium | reverse complement strand
CCAACGCCTCCGTCCGCTTGTTAGGTGCCCGCCGCGCCGGTGCCGAGCTGCTGCTGGATCTCGAAGTCCTCCGCTCCGGCGAAGCCCGCGGCACTTCCTCTGTTCCGCTCACCACCCACCTCGCCGGCACCCGCACCACCGAAACCCTCACCCTGCCGGGCCAATCGCTGCGGTTCCAAAAACGCATCGCCCTCGCCCCCGACAGCGAGACCGGCCACGGCTGGCTCTCCATCCCCGCCGATGGCAATCCCCGCGACAACGCCGCTTTTTTCGCCTATGGCCCGGCACGCCCTTCCAAGTCGCTGATTGTCGCCCCGGCCGGTGAGAGCGCCGACTACCTTGCCCTCGCCGCAGCCCCTCCCGGCTTCGAAAATTTTGAGACCCGGCGGGTCGATCCCGCGGAGGCAGCCGCCGCCATCGTTCCGGAATTCGCCACCATCCTTTGGGCAGCGCCGCTTCCCACGGGTTCCGCCGCGGATGCCCTCCAGGGCTTCCTCAACTCCGGCGGCCATGTGCTTTTCTTTCCTCCCGGAATCCCATCCACCACCGCATTCAACGAGCTCCTCTGGGCCGACCCCACCGAAGCGCCCGCCGGTAAATTCTTCATCCTTGCCGACTGGAACCGCAGCGACGGCCCGCTGCGTGATGGCATCGACGGCACCCCCATCGCCGCCAACCGCCTCAAGGCCATCCGCCGCCAAATCCCCCAAGGCGATGCCACTCCGCTCGCCCGGTGGGAGGATGGCGAACCCGCCATCACCCGCCGCATCTTTGATCACGGCACCGCATGGTTCATTGGCTCCATTCCCGATTACGCCTGGTCCAACCTCGGCGACGCCGATGTCCTCCTGCCCGTGGTCCAACGGATCATCGCCGCCGGCACCGACCGCTTTGATGCCTCCTATCTCGCCAATCTCGGCTCCTCCGCCGACCGCCTGCTTCCTGGAGAAACCCGCAGCCGCATCGATGACTACGGCAGCCCGGACCCCGCCAACACGGAATTCGAGGCCGGCATTCATCGGCTTGGGGACCGGATCCTCGCCCTTAACCGCCCGTCCCGGGAAGACGCTCCGGAAATCCTCACCCGCGAGGCGCTCGACGCCGTGCTCGAAGGCACGAATTACTCCCTGCTCGATCAAGCCGGCCAAGCCAGCGACCCCACCCTGTCCCGCGATGTCTGGCGCGCCTTCCTCATCGCCATGCTCTTCTTCCTCTTCTCCGAAGCACTTCTTTGTCTTCCCAAGAAGGAAGCACTAAATCTTAAGCATGAAATTCGAAATGGAGGAATGAAGAGAAACGAATCGGGAGCCGCGCAAGCTTGAACATGGAGTTGAAAATGGCAGATCAATCGAATCATGGCCCGATATATGATTTGGAGGAACGATCCTTCCAATTTGCATTGGCGGTACGTTCCTGTCTTGCCGAGGGCAGATGGAATCGCGAGCAATGGACGGATGTGGACCAACTCCTACGGTCTTCCGGTTCCGTTGCAGCCAATTACATCGAGGCAAACAATGCTGTCTCCAAACCCGATTTTCTTTTACGTCTCCGTATCGCAAAAAAAGAAGCCAGCGAATCATGTCTCTGGTTACGCCTCCTCGCAGCAACCACAAAAGCCGCCCCTGTCCAACTGGCCCTGAGGAACCTGCACAAGGAATGCGACGAACTCACCCGCATCCTCGCCACCATCATCCGCAAATCGATCTAACATTCGAAACCCGTCTTCTCTTCCTCTTCATTTCGAATTTAATACTTATAATTTAGTGCTTCACCTCTCCCCCACCCCCGCCACCCTCTGGATCGGCATCAGCGCCCTGATCCTGATCGGCGCGCTGTCATTCCTCACATGGAAACGCAGCCCGCACCGCGGCCGCACCGCCGCACTTGAGGTTCTTCGCATGATCGCGGCGCTCGCCGTGGTCATCCTCTTGTGGCAACCGGAGTGGCGCACCACCATCCACCCGGACACCAAACCGAAAATCGCCATCCTCTGGGACGACTCGAAGTCGATGACCACCATCGACGCTCCACTGCCGCCCGTTCTCTCCCAAAAATCCGAGATCGTCTCGCGCGCCGATTGGGTGAAAAAGGCCCTCGTCTCCGATCTCTGGAAACCACTCGAAGCCGCCGGCGCGAATGAAGTCGAAAGCATCGCCTTCGCCACCCCGGACCCGGAAAAATCCACCCTTTCCGGCACCGATCTCGAATCGCCCCTCTCCAGTCTTCTCGAAAACCAGAACAACCTCCGCGCCGTCGTGCTCTTCAGCGATGGTGACTACAATCTCGGCCAGCCACCGGTCGTCGCCGCGCAGAAAATGCGCCTCCGCGGCGTCCCGCTCTTCCCCATCCCGGTCGGCAGCCAGACCCGCCTGCCGGACCTGGATCTTCTATCCGTCGCCGCGCCGACCTATGGCATCATCGGCGAAAACGTGCAGATCCCCTTCACCATCCGCTCCTCGCTCAACCGCCAGGTGCGCACGATCATCCGCCTGCGCGATGATTCCGGCCGCGAGCAAACCAAGGACATCGTGCTGCCGCCGAACTCGGAAACCTACGACTCGATTCTCTGGCGCATCGAGAAGGAAGGCAGCTCGATGCTGGAACTCTCCATCCCGGTGGCCGATGGCGAGCTCATCGCTGCTAACAACTCCCGTAAATTCACCATCGCCGGCCGGCCGGAGAAAATCCGCGTGCTGGTCATCGAAAGCCTGCCGCGCTGGGAATACCGTTTCCTGCGCAACGCGCTCTCCCGCGATCCCGGCGTCGAGCTTTCCTGCTTGCTCTTCCACCCCGCGCTGGGCCCCGGCGGCGGCAAGGACTACATCGAGGCTTTCCCCGGGAAACTCGAAGAACTCGCCAAATACGATGTCATCTTCCTCGGCGATGTCGGCATCGGCAAAGACCAACTCACCAAGGAGCAATGCGCGCTCATCCGCGGCCTGGTCGAAAACCAGGCGTCCGGCGTCATCCTCATGCCCGGCCCCCAAGGCAACCAGTTATCATTGTTAGACACCGAACTCTCCGACCTCATCCCAGTCATTCTCGACGAGGAGAAACCCGGCGGATTTTCCGAATCGATCGCCGCCCCACTCACGCTCACCACCGAGGGCCGCAGCTCGCTGCTCACCATGCTCGGCGCCAACGAGCAGGAAAACCCGGAGATCTGGCGCCGGCTGCCGGGTTTCTACTGGCACGCCCCCGTGATCAAGGCCAAGGGCGGCTCCGAGGTGCTCGCCGTCCATGGCAACCGCCGCGGAAAATTCGGCCCCATCCCGCTGCTCGTCACCAAGCCCGCCGACAATGGCAAGGTGCTCTTCATGGGCATCGATTCCGCATGGCGC
>JBGSUP010000062.1:0-2458 GCA_041753485.1 Akkermansiaceae bacterium | reverse complement strand
CTTGCAAGACGCCGAAACCGAAGTGCAACGCCTGCGCTCGGAAGCCGGCGGCGGCAATACCGCCCGGCCCCAAGAGGACCTGCAAGCCCGCCTCCGCGCCGCCGAATCTACCGTGCGGGGACTCCGCGCCAGCCTCATGGCCGCTCCCATGGAAAAGGAAATGTCCGCGCTCACCCGCCGCATCGAGACCCTCGAGCAGGAACGCGAAGCCATGGCCATGGCACTCTCCCAGAGCCGCGGCGCGCATAACGAGGCCATCGCGCGCATCTCCTCACTGGAGACGGACTTGAATGACCTGCGGCAAAAACACGCCGACTTGCAGCGCAACCTCAAAACCGAACGCAAGGTGGCCAATTCGGTGGTCTCAGGCCAACGCCGCCAACTCGACGCCCTCGAACGCCAACTCGACAAGAAGGATGCCGAACTCGCCAAGGCGAACCAACGCATCGGCGGCCTGATCAACGAGCTCAAGGAAAGCCGCGAGGCCTTCGCCCAGCTCCGCGATGAACGCGATTCGCTGCTCTTGGAACGCGACCAGATGGCCGCCCTGCTCAAGCTCAACGAGGCCGGCCGCATCCAGGAAATGATCGAACAAAACATGGGCCTCGCCAAAAGCCTCCGCGAGGCCAATGAAAAAGTCGAGCGCATGCACCGCGAGAGCAATGCCGACAAGGACGCCTACACCGATGCCCTGCGGGACCTCGCCATCGCCAAATCCCAGATCAACCGCCTTCATCAGGACAAGCGCGAACAGGACCGCCGCCTCGCTGAACTCGAAAACCGCCTGAAAAACGAGGAAACCGCCCTTGCCCGGGGCCAGGTGGCCGCAGATCCCGCCGAAGTCGAAATGCTGCGCGATATCATCAAGCGCCAGCTCCGCGTCCAGGAACGCCGCCGCCAGGCGCGTGATCTGTTAATCGAGGCTGCCGCGGACCTCGGCGGCAAGGACCCGCGCCTCGCCCAGGCCATCGGCTTGTTCAATGCCCAGGAAATTGCCCTCTCGCCCGAAGAACAAAAACTCGTCGCCGACAAGCAGGTCGATGGCGAGTTCATCTCCCCCTTCGCCCGTGACCGCGCCACGGTCGGCCGCGCCACCAGCGAGCTCAATCGCGACATCGCCGTGTTCGAGCGCACCGCGGAGAAATCCTTCCTCGCCGGCCGCCTGCTGCCGACCCGCGAACTCTATCAGATGATTCTCGAGCAACACCCGGGCCACACCCCCTCGCTGTGCAAGCTTGGCATCGTTCACCTGCGGCTGGACGAACCGACCGCCGCCGTGGATGCCTTCCGCCGCGCCGTCGAGCTGGACGGAAACAACCCCTATGCCTCGCGCATGTTGGGATTCTCGCTGATGCACCTCGGCGATCTGCCGGCTGCGGAACAAGCCGTCAGGCGCTCCGTCGAACTTGCCCCCACCGACGCCAAAAGCCAGATGCTGCTTGCCACCTTGTGCTACCGTCTCGGCCGCGCGGGCGAGGCGGAATCCCGCTTCAAGGCCGCGATCACCGCCGATCCCCTGCCCAGCGAACCCTACTACAACCTCGCCCTGCTGTGCTCGCGGGACCGCCGCATGGAGGACGCGAAATCCTACTATCAACAAGCCCTCGAGCGCGGTGCCGTGCCGGATCCCGCACTCGAGAAAAAACTGGCCAAGCCATGAGCCCGCTTCACGCCATTTTGCCGCCGCTCATGCTGTTAGCCGCCACCTGCGCGCCAACCCCGGATCAAAGCACCGCGCTGCCCGCACCTGCCAAGCCGCTCAGCCAGCGCTTGAGCGAAAACAACGGCTATCAGGTGGATGCCGACGGCAACTGGGTGCCCCAAACCGACAAGCGCAGTTCCTTCGAGTCGCAGGGAGAATCGACGCATTTCAAGGGAGACTACGCCAAGAAGGCTTATAATGCAGGCGATTATTCGAAAAAATCCTGGTGGGGAAACAAGGACTACGGCCGCCAACCATACACCGGCAAGACCGACGGCAGCCGCTTCCAGCAAACTTCCCGGCTGCAGGGCAAGGGAGCGCCGGAAGCCGGCAGCGCGGCCAGGATTCCCGATGCCTATCAGACCAACAACTATGCCACTTCCGCGGCCCGTGAAGCCGGCAGCCAGGGCCTCGCAAAACCTTCCGACGCCGCGACCGATTCCCGCCGCCGCGTTTTCCAACAGTCTGAAATCATCGACTGGAAGGAGCAGCGCAGCCTCAGTCTGGAGGAGTCGAAAGGGATTCTCGGGCGCTGATCGGTTCCGCCTCGGCCACCGCCCGCGCCAGCGACTCCAACAGGAACTTCTTGATTGTTTCCCATCGCCAGGGCTGGCCTTCGAGAAAAAACGTCTGCGAAACCGAGAGCCGGACCTGGGCATATTGATCCGCCGGAAAGCCACCCTGCAGGAAGGACTCCAGCGCGGTGGATGGCGCGCCCCGCACATGCAGCGCATCGACTTCCGCCGCCCGCAGATG
>JBGSUP010000061.1:0-3952 GCA_041753485.1 Akkermansiaceae bacterium | reverse complement strand
TGCGGTTCGGGCGGGCTCGCTGCACATCGATCTGCCGATCGCGCTGGGGCTGATCGCGGCCTACATCGGGTCGATCGCCGGCTGGGCGCTGGGCAGCGAGCGGCTGATGTATTTCGATTTTGTCTCAATCTTTGTGTTTCTGATGCTGGGCGGGCGCTATCTGCAGAGCGCGGCAGTGGAAAAGAACCGGCGACATTTGGTGCGGCAGCAGCCGGTTCCGGAGGCGGTTCCGCGGGCGGACGGCTCCGGAGAGACGATTGGACGGGAGGAAATCGCGGCCGGCTTGCGGTTCAAGCTCGCGCCGGGTCAGGCACTGCCGGTGAGCGGGGTGTTGGCGGAGGGCGAGGCGGATTTTTCGCTGGAGTGGATCCACGGCGAGGCGGATCCGCTCCATTTCGAGGCGGGATCGCGGCTGGCAGCCGGCGCGATTCTGTTGAGTCGAACGCCGGTGATCGTGGTGGCTGGCGAGCGCTGGGAGGAATCATTGTTGGCGAAGTTGACTGCGCCGGCGAGTGGGGACCGGGGTTCGCCGGGACTGGATTGCCTGCTGCGGGTCTATCTGAGTGTGGTGCTGGTCCTGGGAGTGGCGGCGCTGGCGCTATGGGTATGGCGGGGCGACTGGCTGACCGGGGCGCAGGCGATGATTTCGGTGTTTGTGGTGTCCTGTCCTTGTGCGCTTGGGGTGGCGATTCCGCTGGCGGATGACATGGCGGCCTCGGCCATGGAACGGCTGGGGGTGTTTGTGCGGACAGCCACGCTGTGGTCGCGGCTGCGGCGGGTGCGCAAGGTGATTTTCGATAAAACGGGGACTCTAACGCTCGAACGGCCGGTTTTGGAAAACCCGGAGGAGGTTTCCCGATTGGAGGATGAAGCGGCCCTGGCCTTGGCCCGGATGACGCGTGGCTCGCTGCACCCGGTGTCGAGATCGCTGCTCGAAGCGCTGGGAATCCGCGGCCAGAGGCTGCTTGCGGAGCATGGCGACGGTGAACCGCGCGAGTTGCCCGGGACCGGCGTTTCGCTGGAAAGTGCCGACGGAAATTGGTCGCTCGGCAAGGCAGGTTGGTCGGGCGCGGATGCGGCGGCGCTTGCAGCGGAGGGTGCCGGCAGCGAACTCCGGAAAAACGGTGGAGTGCGGGCGCGGTTCCGGTTTCGCGAGTGCCTGCGGCCGGGAGCGGTGGCGATGTTACGGCGCTTGGAACGCGGCGGATTGTCACTGCACATCCTCTCCGGCGACCATCCGGACAAAGTCAAACTAATGGCAGAAGCCTTGCAACTTCCAGCCGATCAGGCGCATGGCGGCCTCTCTCCGGAAGAAAAGGCCCGCCGGGTGAGTGCCCTTGACCATCAGGACACGCTCTATCTGGGTGACGGGGCGAATGATTCCCTCGCCTTCGATGCAGCGCTGGTGACGGGCACGCCGGTGGTGGACCGCAGCCTGCTGGAGTCCAAAGCGGATTTTTACACTTTGGGTTCCGGACTGGAGTTTCTCCCCGGACTGTTGCGAACGGCGGCGGCGCGGGCCGCTGCAGTGCAAGCCGCCTTCGGTTTCGCGCTGCTCTACAACTTGAGCACCGTCGCCTTTTCGATGGCCGGGAAAATGAGCCCCCTGCTGGCGGCGATCCTGATGCCCCTGAGCTCGATCACATCGATCGCAATCGTTGCGATGATTTCCCGTGGGAAATTACCGAACAATGGTTGAAATCCACGAGGGAGCCCGCTAGCCTCCCCTGTCTCCCGCCACAGCAATGATCCCCAATGCCCTACTACCCCACGAGGAGTTTAACAATTCCTTGCTCCAGCGCATCGCCAATTCCGATCGCTACAAGATGTATCAGGAGGCATTCCGCACCGCGACTGGACTGCCTCTGCGACTGGTCTCCTCAGACCCTGACGGTTGGTGCCTTGACGATCAGAAAATCAACCGCAGCCCGTTTTGCGAAGCTCTCAATCTCTGTCACAGCGCCTGCGGTGCCTGCGTGGAAACCAACCGGCGCCTGATGAAGGAGGCCGAAGTCAACGGGCCCTCCACCTGCCATTGCTTCGCAGGACTCTGTGCGACGGCCTTGCCTGTCAAAATGGGAGCCTCGGTGATCGGTTACCTCAAGACCGGCCAGGTCTTCAGCACCACCCCTTCTCCCGAGCAGTTTGAGAAACTGCTGGGAGCGATCGGACGCAAGACTTTGGACCGAGCCGCGCGCGAGAAACTCAAGGCCGCTTATTTTCAGACCCGTTCGGTCGAACCGCTCCGCTATCAGAGCATGGTCACGCTGTTGCAGAGCTTCGCCGAGCAACTGAGCGAACACGCCGAGTCCCTCGCCATCATCGACGAAGGCAGCGAGCCGGCCGCCATCGCCAAAGCACGCAAATACATCCACGCGAACCTCGATCAACCGCTGCCGCTCGGACTGGTGGCGCGCCAGGCCGGTTTGAGCGAGTCGCATTTCTGCCGCCTGTTCAAGGATTCCGCAGGTCTCACGCTCACCGACTACGTCAACCGCTGCCGCATCGACTGGGCAAAGCGCGAGTTGTTGAAACCCGAGGCGCGGATTTCTGAAATCGCATTCCTGATCGGTTATCAATCGCTTTCACAGTTCAATCGCAGTTTCGCCCGGATTGTAGGACTTTCCCCTACGCTCTACCGGAGAGAGCGCCTCGAGCGCGCGGCATCCTGAATCACGGCGCACGGGCCTGGCTCGCACCGGGATTTTCACCATCCGAAGCCACTCAACCTCATGGAAGAACGATACGAAATCCGCGCGAAAATCGGCCAAGGCGGTCTCGGTGCCGTTTATCGCGGCTACGACACCCGGATGAATCGCGAAGTCGCCATCAAACGCATTTCGAAAAGTTCCGAAGACCCCGATCTCCAGGAGGAATCAACACGGCAGTTGATCAAGGAAGCCGGCGCGCTAGCCTCGCTGCAGCATCCTCACATCGTCACTATTTACGATGTCGGCAAGGACGATGACGGCCCGTATGTCGTCATGGAGTTGATCAGCGGCAAAACGCTTGAGGAACTCATCGAGCACGCCCCCCTCACCTGGCCGGATTTCCGGGAAATGGCGATGCAGACCCAGGAGGCCCTGATCGCCGCGCAGGAACTTGATTTGATCCACAGTGACATCAAGCCCTCGAACTTGATGCTGACCTGGCTTCCCTCCGGAAAATTCCAAATCAAGATCGTGGACTTCGGCCTGGCCACGCTCACCCAGTCCCAGTCGCGGGAGGAACTGGAAGAGCTTGAGGCGGTGTTCGGTTCGATTTTCTTCATGGCTCCGGAACAATTCGAGCGGGTTCCCCTCGATGCGCGATCCGACCTTTATTCAATGGGTTGCGTCTATTACCAGGCACTGGCTGGCGTCTATCCATTCAATGGAAAAACCGGCCAGGAGGTGATGCAAGCCCACCTCAATCATAGCGTGAAACCGTTGCAGGAATTGCGGGCTGACATTCCGATGTGGGTCTGCGACTGGGTCATGTGGCAGATCAATCGACTGCCACAGGACCGCCCGGAATCCGCTAGGGAATCGCTCTCGGTCTTCCTCCAGAACGACAAGAACCCCGACCCCACCATGAGTCTCGGCACCGCGCACCCGGCAAACGGCCCGAAGCGCCCGCGGTTGATTATCCCCGGTGCCGAACCGCTGCCCGTCGTAACCACGCCAGTGCACCCCGAGGCACCGATCCAAGCCGTGCTGCAGGTGGAAGAGGCTGCGAAGCCATCAATAGCCACCTCCACCGTGACACTGGACCACCCTGAGGCAAAACTGCTCACACCGGCCTCGAATCTCGCCTCCGCCGCATCCACTCCCGCCGCTCAGGAAACACCGGAGTCCCCGGAGCTCGGCAAAAACAGCACCGCACCGCAACCGCTCCTGCCGCCGGAAGGCTCCAAGCCCAGTGTCCACACCTCATCACACGATCTGCCGCCACCCGCGACCCAGCCGATCGC
>JBGSUP010000060.1:0-15094 GCA_041753485.1 Akkermansiaceae bacterium | reverse complement strand
TCCTGGGCAGCGGCCTGCATGCCCATTTCAAAGTTGTCGATCACCGGCAGCAGATCCTCCAGCAGGCGCTGGTTGGCGTAGCGGATGGCCTCCTCGCGCTCGCGGGCGGTGCGTTTGCGCAGGTTGTCCATTTCCGCCGCGGTGCGCAGCGAGAGTTCCCTCCACTTCGCCACATCGGCCTCGAGTTCCTCCCATGGATCGAGCGCGGGATTTTCCTCCTGCGGCGCGTTTGCGGCGGTTTCCGGGGCGTCCGGCGTTTCGTCGGCGGGTGGGGTGTCGGCTTGCATGGCGGATAGCTGTAGCCACGAACGCCCCCGCGTCAACCCCGGGGGCGGCCTCGGCACGGAATTGCCGTATTTGGCAATTTGTGGCTTGCGATCATCAGCGGTGAGGACGATGGTTCTACTCGTGATCGAGAGTTTTGCCTGCAGGGAAACCGCCGGAATTTCCCACCGCAACCGCTCCCGCAGGTTTTCGGAAGACATTCAGCAGCGGGCCAGACGCGGCCTCGTTCAAATCCACATGGCCACCGGACTCGCGCAACTCGCCCTGCCGCCCGGCAATCGCCTGCATCCGCTGCCGGGCGATCAAGCCGGCTTGATGGCCATCCGCATCAATGACCAATGGCCCATCGTTTTCCGTTGGGAAAAGGATCACGCCAGCCAAGTGAAAATCACCGACTACCACTGAACCCGTCATGAAGAAAACCAAATCTTCCGAGCGACTGGAGCTCCAGAATTACTTTGCGGAGACTCTTCGGGAAATTCTCGATGAAGGGGCTGTCGCGCAAATTCGTGTGGCCGAAGCGACGGGCATCCCACCCTCGCATCTGAGTCAGATGAAAAAGGGCCGTCGGCGCTGCACACCGGAATACGATCTGCGCCTCAGCAAGTTTTATGGCATCAGTCCGGGATTTTTCCTGCGGCTCCAGATGGCCTATGAGATGGAGCGGGTGCAGGTGGAAAAAGGCGAGCAGATCGCCCGCATCAAAACACTTGTGGCCTGAAACTCACTAACACCTCAGTCCTCCAGCCAGCGGTCGAGTGCGGCTTCGAGGGCCTCGTTGCGTTTGACGTTGAAGGACTCGTTGGCGGCGACGGTGACGCGGCGGCCGGCGCTGTTCTGGAAGTGGAGCAGCACCGGCGTGGGGCCGGGGTGTTGGGCGATCGCGTTGCGGATTTCCAACAAGTCCATCTCGCTGTGGCGGGTGGTCCAGAGCATCAGTTCGAGCGGTCCTTTGCCGTTAGACGAGGCGCGTTTCGGTTTGAGCTCCGCGAGTTCGTAGCCGGTGAGGCGGCGGCCGCCGGTGCGGTCATCCACCTGCACGGCGCATTTGAGCTTGATGATTTTCCCCGGTTCCATCAACCCGGCGTCGCGGGCGGGGACGAAGGTTTCGCCCCAGAGCATGACTTCGGCGCTGCCGGTGAAATCCTCGATTTGCAGGATGCCGAAGGGTTTGCCGGTCTTGGTGACCTTCGCCTCCAGCGAGCGGATCATGCCGGCGAAAGGGAAACGCTCGCGCGGGTTGGAAATGTCGAGGTCCTCCAACAGGCCGAGGCGTTTGTATTTTTCCGAGTCGATCACGCCGCGGAATTTGTCGAGCGGATGGCCGGTGACGTAGAAACCTAACAATTCCTTCTCGTGGGCGAGGCGGTCGTCCTTGCTCCATTCCTCGACGGGCGCTTCATTGGCGGCGGATTTCGCGGCGGGCGGCGGGGCGAAATCGAGGCTGTCGAACAGTGAGACCTGGCCGGATGCCTTGTCGCGCTGGGCAGAGGAGGCGGAGGCGACCACCTGTTCGAGGCGGCTGAACATTCCGGCGCGGGTTTCTCCGGTCCAATCGAGCGCGCCGGCCTTGACGAGGTTTTCGAGGATGCGCTTGTTGACGACCTTTGAATCGAGCCGCGCGGAGAAGTCGTCGAGCGAGGCGAAGGGGCCGTTGTGTTCGCGCTCGGTGATGGCGGCGGCCATCGCGCCCTCGCCGCAGTTCTTGATGGCGGCGAGGCCGTAGCGGATGCCTTTCACGCCGTTGAGTGCGACTTCCGGCGAGAAGCGCAGTTGCGACGCGTTGAGGTCCGGTGGCAGGATCTCGATGCCCATGCGGTGGCACTCGGAGACGAAGACGCCGATCTTGTCGGTGTTGTGGATTTCGTTGGAAAGCAGCGCGGCCATGAACTCGACCGGATGATTCTCCTTCAGATAGGCCGTCCAATAAGAGATGTGGCCATAACACGCGGAGTGCGACTTGTTAAAGCCGTAGTCCGCGAACATCTGGATCTTGTCGAAGATCTGGCCCGCGAGTTTTTCCCCGATGTTGTTGGTTTTCGCCGCACCCTCGACGAACTTGCCGCGCTCCTCGGCCATTTTCTTCTGGTCCTTCTTGCCCATGGCGCGGCGCAGCAGGTCCGCGCCGCCGAGCGTGTAGCCCCCCAGCAGTTTGGCGGCGTTCTGGACCTGTTCCTGATAGATCATCACGCCGTAGGTGTCTCCGCAGACCTGCTCGAGCAGCGGGTGCTCATACATCGGTTTTTTGCGGCCTTTCTTCACATCGAGCATCTGGTCGATGAACTGCATCGCGCCCGGGCGGTAGACGGCGATCAGGTCGATGATGTCGTCGATGCTGTTGATGTCGTATTTGCGGCAGGTTTCGACCATGCCGCCGGATTCGAGCTGGAACACGCCCATCGTCTCGCCGCGGTTGAGGATGTCGAAAGTCGGTTGGTTGTCTAGCGGCACCTTTTCAATGGTGAAATCCGGCTTGTGTTTGCGGATATGGCCGACGGCTTCATGGATGACGGTGAGGTTGCGCAGGCCGAGGAAGTCCATCTTCAGCAGGCCGACCTCGGTGATGGCATTCATGTCATACTGGGTGACCACCTCGCCCTCGTTGCCGCGGGTGAGCGGGACGTGCTCGTCGAGCTCGCGGTCGCCGATGACGATGCCTGCGGCGTGGATGCCGACGTTGCGGTTGAGGCCTTCGAGGGCGAGCGCGTATTGCCAGAGTTCCTGATAGGTGGTGGAGGCCTCGACGACCTCGCGCAGCTCGGTGTTCCTGTCAAAATCGCGGCGCAGGATGGAGCCGGCGTATTTTTTCTTGTCGTCCTCATCGAGCGGCTTGGGGTCGATGAGCTTCGAGAGCCGGTCGCCGTCGCCGTAGGAAAGGCCCATCACGCGGGCGACGTCGCGCACCACGCTCTTGGCGCCCATGGTGCCGTAGGTGATGATGTGGGAGACGCTGCGCTCGCCGTATTTTTTGCGCACATAGTCGATCACCTCGGCGCGGCGCGACTGGCAGAAGTCGATATCGACGTCGGGCGGGCTGATGCGCTCCGGGTTGAGAAAACGTTCGAACAGCAAACCGAACTGCAGCGGGCAGATGTCGGTGATGCCCATGGCGTAGGAGGCGAGCGAACCCGCCGCCGAGCCGCGGCCGGGGCCGACCGGGATGTCGTGGTCGCGCGCCCATTGGATGAAGTCCGCGGTGATGAGGAAGTAGGAGGCGAAACCCATGTGGTTGATGGTTCCGACTTCGAAGGCGAGGCGCTCCTGAATGTCCGGGTGGCTGGCTTTTTCCGCGCCGTAGCGTTTGACGAGGCCTTCCTGGCAGACGCGCATCAGGTATTCCTCGCGGGGGCTGCCATCAGGAGAATCGAACTGCGGGTATTTCTCGGATGAAGTCGAGTCGAGCTTGAGTTCGACGTTGCAGCGCGCGGCAATTTCCAGAGTGGCATCGCAGGCTTCCGGCAGATCGGCGAAAATCGCGCGCATCTCCGCCGCGGTTTTGAAATGCACTTCCGGTGTGTAACGCATGCGGCTCTCGTCGATGAGCTGGTGGCCGGTGCCGATGCAGATCATCACGTCGTGCGCCTCATGGTCGGCGCGGTGGAGGAAATGCACGTCGTTTGCGGCGACGGTTTTCAAGCCGGATTCGGCGGCGAGTTTCAGGAGTCCCGGAGTGACGCGGCGCTGCGGTTCGAGATCGTGGCGGTGGACCTCGACGTAGGTGTTTTCCCGGCCGAAAATATCGACGATTTCGGCCAGTGTTTCGCGGGCCTTGTCTTCGTCGCCGGCGAGTAGCCATTCATTGACCGGGCCGGAGATGCAGCCGGTGAGGCAGATGATGCCTTTGGAAAACCCGCGCAGGACGCTGCGGTCAACGCGCGGTTTGCCATAATAGTGGCCCTCGAGGTGGCCTTTGGAAACGAGTTTGGAGAGGTTGTTCCAGCCTTCGTTGGTCTCGGCAAGCAGCGTCATGTGGGTGGCGCGTTTGCGGCCCACGAGGTCTTTTTTGTCGGCCATCGATTGCGGCGCGAGATAGATCTCACAGCCGAAAACGGGTTTCACTCCGGCCTTTTTGCAATTCTGATAGAACTCGACGGCGCCGTAGAGGTTGCCGTGGTCGGTCATGGCCACCGCCGGCATGCCGAGTTCCGCCGCGCGCGCGGCCAGATCCCTGGTGCGGATCATGCCGTCGAGCAGGGAGAATTCGGTGTGGACGTGGAGGTGGACGAAGGAATCGGACATCGGGCTGCCGGACGGTAGCGGAGCCGGGGCCGAGGGCAAGCGGAGGGTGAAATCGGGCGGGGATTTTCCCGATCAAGCGGCGTTGAGCAGCGGGGTGGCGGTGCCCGGATGATCCTCGACCGCGCGGCTGCCGTATTGCATCCAGCGGAAGGCGACCATCCAGCTCAACCAGACCACCGGGTAGGCGAAAATCAGGCCGACCACCAGCGCGAGGGCTCCCGCGATGACGATCACGATGGACAGCAGCCCGAGCAGGAGGAGATTCATGCGGTTGTTGGTCGTGATCGACGTGCTGTAGGAGAGCGACTCCATGACGCCCAGGTTGCGGTCCACCATGGCGTTCATGAACTGGCCATAGCGCAACATGACATAAATGCCGGGGATAATCAGCAGAAGGAAGCCGACGACCAACATCACGCCGAAGAGGATCGAGGCACCGATGGCGGGCAGCAGTTTGCGGCCCTCGCCGAACAACTGGCTGACCGCAACTTGCCTGCCCGAGACGAGATTGAGTCCGATTCGAACCAATCCGAGCGAGAGAAAGATCGACAGCACATTCGAGAGAATCGCGCTGAAGGGACCGCCGGTTTGCTGAAATTTCCCGAAGGTGGATGCATCACCCGTTTGCCATTGGCTCTGGGTCGTTCCCATCCCAATGGCGGAGTCGATCGCGCCGAGGACGAAGCTCGCGCCGATGGTCACGCCCAAATAGGTCAGGCCGACGAGCACGATGACGCCGAAGTTGCGCTTGGTGAGTTCGAATCCCCGTTTCACACAGGCACCCACATCGATGGGTTCGCTGCCGGGAATGATTTCCTGCATGGCGGCTCCGGCGGACGTGCTGGGCTCATTCCAAGCGCTTTGTGGCGCGGCGTAGGGATTTGCGGGATCCGCTGGCGGCGTGTCCGCGCTTGCCGGAGCGGCGAAGATCCCCTCGACCTGGCCGCCGGGCTGCCAGTCCTTCATCGAGGAGGTCCAGACGAGATCCTTCGCATCCAGTCCGCCGCTACGGGCGAGTTCCTTGAGTTGATCGAAAGTGACCGGCCCGCTTTGCTGGCCGCCTCGTGCATAGAACCATTCCGTATTCATCGGGCTGATTCCCTATCGAATTTGCGAAGCGCGTGCAAGCCCGCTTTCCAGGGGGGCGGGCGATCGGGCGATGAGCCGTAAATGAGTGCCTCCACACCGTCCTTGGGAGTATTCTGTGAGGACGAGTGTTTGTTTTTGATGTCGGCGGAAGTGCACGTGAGTAGGGAAAAATAGCGAGTCTTCAGGTCCTCGGCCTGATTGCGAAGGATGTGGGCCGTGGCAAGCGAGCTCTCGGCCTTCGACTTGGCGGTGGCGAGTTTCCCGGAGTTGTCCGCGAGCCCGGCTTTAAGGGCTGCAAGAGCCTTTTCGGCCGCGGCGATGGCGGCCTCCGCGCCGGCGATGGTTTTCAGATCCGCCACCGCCTGTCGCGTGGTGGCGATGGCAGTGCCTTGCGTTTCCACCGACTTGGCGAGTGTTTTGAAATCGGCGATTAGAGCCTCGCTCACAGGTTCCAGCAGATCGGCCTCGGCGCGGATTCTGATGAACCGGGCATTGAGGTCAGCGGCGGTCCAGTGGTGCTCGCTCGCTTTCAACCCGGTGTTTTCCGGATGTTTGCGGATTTCCCCGCGCAGGGAAACCAACCGCTGTTCGATCGACGGGGGATTCGCATCAAACCCACCGAGCACTTTGCCGCTGGCGATCTCCCAGGCGGTGATCCGGCCGCGGTAGTCGGCGGCGAAGGCGCGCGCGCCCTCGGATTCGATGGCCACGGCCACCGGCAGGTCGGCCTGGTCCTTGATTTCGCGCAGCAGGCTGAAATCCGGTTTCCATAACTTGACCGAGCGGTCGCGGCCGGAGGTGATGAACGAGCCGTCGCGCGCCCAGGCGAAGGCGAGCACGCCGCCCGCGTGCGCATCGAGTTTCCGGACTTCGCTGCCGCCGTTCATTTCCCAGAAGCGCACGCTGCCGTCCTCCGAAGCGCTGGCTAACAGATTTGAATCGGTGCGGAAGGAAATCGCGGTGATGCCCGCCTGATGGGCGCGCAGGGTGTGGAACTCGCTGGCCCCATCCGCCTCCCAGACCCAGACGCCGCCATTGCGGTCGCCGGTGGCGAGCAGGATGCCATCGGGCGAGAAATCCAGCGCGGTGACCCAGTCGCTGTGTTTCTTGATCGAGTGGAGCTGTGAGCCATCCTCCGGCTTCCAGATCTTGATCAGGCGCGATGGCGAGCCAGTGGCGATCATCGAGAGGTCCGGCCTGAGGTCGGCGGCGAGCACGCTGTCGAACTCCTTCGCGGCGACGAGCATGCGCTCTCCGGTGACGACGTCGAAGGTGACGGTAACGCCGGATTTTCTCGGCACGCCGCCGCCGACGATCAGGTAGCGCGCGTTCGGCGTGAAGGCGAGGGCCACGGGATCGCCTTCGGGAAAGGGCAGGATGCCGGCGAGTTCCAGCGAATCGGCATGATATAACAAGACCTGCCGCTGGCCGGTGACTGCGAGCAGTGGAGCCCACGGCGAGGCCACCATGGCATGCACCGATGAGGCGCGGGCGGAAAGCACCGGCGGATCTAACAAAACGTGTTCCGGCATCGGCGGCGGTCCCGTCGGCCGGGCGTCCGCAGCGGAGGTGAGTGCGGTGTCGAATTTCGGTTTCGATGCCTTGCGTGCGGTGGAGCCCATATTTTCCAGCAGTCCGCCTTCGATCCATGTTTGCAGGAGTTTCACCTGCGCGCCACCGAGCTTGTCGCCCTCGGGCGGCATGGTCGGTTCGGCCGAGTGCATGACGACGGCGATGAGCTTGGATCCGGCATCGCCGGGCTCGGCGATCCTGCCGCCGGAGCTGCCCTTCATGGCACCAGAGTAGGTCGAGAGATCGAGCCCGCCCTTGGTCTTGTCCGGGTTGTGGCAGTTCATGCAGCTCTGCTGGAAGATCGGCAGGATGTGGTCGTCATAGGTGATCTTCTCCGCGGCAGCCAAGGATCCGCCGGCGGCTCCCAGTGCCAGGGCGGTGATCAATGCTGCGTGGTCGCTGCGCATGGCGGGTGTGGCCCTCAATGGTTGAAAATGAATTCCTTCGAGTTCAAAAGCGCCCAGAAGATGTCATCGAGGATCTGTTGTTTTTCCGCGGGATTTTTCCCCTCGTTCACCGCGGCCACGAGCTTGGTGACTTCACCGGCCACCGGTTCACGGCAGACGGTCCGCAGGTAAAGCTGGCGGATGATTTCCCCCGGCGGCTTGTTTTCCTTGAGCATCCTCTCGACCTGTTTGCCCTGCTGGATTCGCTTGTGGGTGGAGTCGCCATTGAGCAGGTGGAGTGCCTGGGAGAGGTTCGGCTCCATCTTCACCTCGCAGGAGCAAACCGTGGTGCGCGTGGCGCGGCCGAAGGTGGTGAGGAAGTAGTTGGAGGTGCTGCCATCGGCGATCTGCACGGCATGCGATCCCAGCGGCAGGCCCTTGAATTTGTTAGGAGTGGAGGTGGCCTGTGAAATGCAGTCCAGCAGCACTTCGGCGCGCAGGCGGCGCACGGTGGCGCGGGAGAAATTGCGGGTGTCGGTGGCGTTGGTTTCGTTGGTGGCGCTGGAAAGCTGATAGGTGCGCGAGTTGCAGATATCGCGCACCAGCTTGCGCAAATCGTAGTTGGATGCGACGAAGGTTTCCGAGAGGGCCGCGAGCAGCGCGGGATTGGAGGGCGGATTGGAAATCCGCACGTCATCGACGGGATCGGTGATGCCGATGCCGAAAAAGTGCGCCCACACGATGTTGGAGACATTGCGCGCGAACCACGGGTTTCCGGCGGAGGTCAGCCACTCCGCCATCGCCTCGCGGCGTGATTTCCTGCCGAAGTCGTCCGGTGTCGCGGCCCCGAGAAAGCGCGGCTTGACGGGCTTCTTGGTCACCAGATGCGGCACCTCGCCGCCGCCGTCGAAGACGATGCGTTCCCGCGGGTCTTCGGCCGGTTTGCGTTTCACCTGCGCGAAAAACGAGGCGAAGCCGTAGTAATCGTCCATCGTCCAGCGGTCGAAGGGGTGGTTGTGGCATTGCGCGCACTGGATGCGCGTGCCCATGAACACCTGGGCCACATTCTCGGTGAGCTTGAGCACGTTCTGCTCGATCTGATAGAAATTGGTGGGCGGGCTGGAGAAGGTGCCGCCTTCGGATGCCAGCAACTCGCGCACGATTTCATTGAGCGGGACATTGGCGGCGATGCGCTCGCGCAGCCAGTTGTGATACCCGAGCGCCGCCTTGTAGGAAACCTGCTGCGGGCCGTTGTTGAAGGTGCGGATCTGCAGCAGCTCCGCCCATTTCATCACCCAGATGTCGGAGAACTCCCTGCGGGCGATCAACTCGTCCACCAGCGCGGCGCGTTTCCCGGCGCTGGCGTCGGCGAGGAACTTTTCGCGCTCCGCGGGCTTGGGAAGCTGGCCGATCACATCCAGGAACACGCGCCGCAGGAAGGTCTCATCGTCGCAGAGCGGCGCGGGGATGATGCGCAGCTTGTAGAGTTTCTCGTGCACGTGCTTGTCGATGTAGTTGGCCTCCGGCAGATCGGGGCGCGTGTAGGCCAGGTCCTTCGGGATGACGATGGCCTGGGCGACCTCGGTGAAGCTCATGAAACGTCCTAACAAAAATGCCTCGCCGCGGTTCTTCGAGGTGGATTGCCCGCTGCGCGGATGGATGGCCACCGAGTTGTCATTGGAGGTGGAGAAGGAGGAAAGCGTGGAGACATCGCGGTCGCTGCCGTCCGAATAGGTGGCCCTGACGGTGAATGGGGTTTCCAGGTCTTCGCCCTTGAGCACGACCTGGGCGGGTTCGATGGTAATGCCGGTGGGTGTGGGGATCTCGCCCTTGTCGTATTCCGCGCCGGATTCGATCCATGCGACGAGCGTCTGATAGGGAGCGCTTTCCTTGTCGAACAGCTTGCCGCCGGTGTGGGGCACGCTGCCGGTCGCCTTGGTGAGCAGCAGTGATTCCTCCGGCAGGGCAAGGTTGATCCGGCGGCCCGGGTTTTCCCGGGTGAGGCGGAAATGATCACCCTCGGGATCGAAGCCGTAGAGAGTGAGATGGAAGCCGTCCTTGCCGCTCGCGGAACCGTGGCACGAACCGGTATTGCAACCGGAGGAGGTGAGCACCGGCATCACGTCGAGCTGGAACGAGAGAGGCCGCGGCGTGGCGGCCTGCTTCACCACCACCGGCACTTCGGTTTTCAGGCCACGGTATTCGAGCGTCAAAGTCGTCGCGCCATCCTTGAGTGGCTTGAGCAGGGTGCCTTCGAGTTTGGCCAGCGAGGGATCGGCGAGGGTCGCCTTCACCTGGCGGGTGATGTCATGTGTCGCGGCATCGTTGAAACGGGCGACGACCAGCACCTTGTGGAAATCGGCCGCGGTTTCGAGCGTCACATTTTTTGGAAAGGCCTCGATCGCACTGATCGCCGGATCCGGCGCGGCATTCCAATCGGGCAGCGCGGTTTTCGGTCGCGGTGCGAGCGTGATGCCATCGGGCCACGGTGCGCCTTCCTTGATCCACGCTTCAAGAATCGCGACTTGCTCCGTGTTGAGCGGCTTGCCTTTCGGAGGCATGATCTCGTCGTCGTCCTCATCGAGCTTCACGCGGACCAGCAGCTCGGATTTCGCGGGCTGATCGAGGTCGATCGCCGCGCCGGACTCGCCGCCCTTGAGAATCGCGTCGCGTGTTGTCAGGAGAAGGTCGCCCTTGGTTTTTTCAGGGAAATGGCAGGAGAGGCAGCGGGTTTCGAGCAGCAGCCGCGCCTGCTCGAATGAGTCCGTGGCGGACGCGGCGAGTGTGAGCGAAAGCAGCAGCAGTGGGACGAATCTCATGGGGTCTTGCCGCCGCGTTGGCGGAGTTGTTCGAGACGGGAGAGCGGTTTTTCGGCGGCCGGGGCGGCGGCTGCCGGTTTTGCGTCCACCTTGGCCACGGCAGGTGCGGGTGTGTTAGGCGCGGGCGGGTCGATGCGCAGGGTGCCACCCTGGCCGACCTGATGGAGGATGCTGTGGCCGTTTTCCGGCACGGTCACGCGGCAGAAGAGGGCGCTGTGCTTCCCGGTCTTGGCATCGGCGGCGATCTCGATGGGGAAATGCACTTCGGCCTGGCCATGCGGAAAGGAGACCGGCTGGGATTTCGCGCCGTGCGGCAGTCCTAACAACTCGGCGGTGGCCGTGCCGGTGAAGTTCGTGGTGTGATCGACCTTGCAGATCATGGTGACCGGCCTGCCTTGCTCGGTGGCGGCCATGTCGATGCTCATGGCAAGATAGGGCTCCGCGATGCGCAAGGGCACCAGCGCGGTGGAAACCTGCACCGGCCCCTGGGGGGTCTTGGCTTCGCCAGCCACACAGACCTGCCACTCGCCGGGAACGGCGTCGGCGATGGCATTGACTTCATAGAGCGCCTCGGACTGGTCGCCGGGCAGCGTGATGGTGGCTGGCGTGCCGATGCCCGGCGGATTCCACAGGAAGCGCAGGGTGATGGGTTCGGCATATCCTTCCTTGCGGATGGCGCGGACTTTCAAATGCAGCGTGCCGTTTTTCACGATCGGGGTGGGAGGTGCTTCGAGTTCGAGACGAAACGGCGCTTCATCGATGACCGCCACCGCGATGCGGTCGGATTCCGCGGAGTGATAGGAGCCCTGGTTGTTGACCTCCACATGATGGACGACATCGCGCAGCCAGCCTTCGAGCGGTGGCGCGTCACCGGCGGACTTCACCTTGAAGCGGTGCAAGGCGCCTGCCAGCGGAGCATCCGCAGCGGCCTCGAAGACGACGGGCGCGGCATTCGCCGGACGCGGAACCTGCGGGGCTTTGAGCGAAACTCCGGCTGGCAGGCTTTCGGCTTGGAAATTCAGATCGCAGCCGATGTTTTCCCGGGTGAAATTGACCACGGTGGCATAGCGGTTGCCGCGCGGCACGCAGATAACCTTGCCCTTCTGCGAGTCGTTGCGTTCGACAACCGGCAGCGAGCCACCGATGGCGGCGCTGCGGCGGGTGACTTCGAGCCGATAGGTGAAATCCGGGCCGCCGCGCTGCAAGTGATCGCGGATCACGGCGTGGTATTCGCCGTCTTCCGGAGCGGCCCACTGGAGGATCGAATCCAGGCCGCCCTGGTCGTCGTTGTTGGCGAGGTTCCTGCCCTTGGCATCGCGCACGGCGAGCACGGCATCGAGCGGCGAGCGGAGATCGCGGGCGAGCACCTTGAGTGTTAGGTTTTCGCCCTTGGCCGCCTTGAAACGGATGAAATCAACATCCTGCTCACCGCCGATGATGCCGTGCATGGCGAAGGGAAGATCCGGTGCCACACTCGCCTCCTTGGCGCTGGCGTTGGGTTCCGCCTCGTTCGCGCAGGCCAGCGGCGAGACCATGATCCAGAGCGGGGACGGCGGGTGCATCCCATCGCGCGATGGAAACAAGGCGAAGCGCCCGCTGGCATCGGCGGGGATCGCGATGGATTCGGTGAACCCGCCGGCGGGGTCGCCGATGAACTTGAACTCAACCGTTTCACCCGGTTTCGCTCCGTTAGGAAACACCGCGTCCGGGCGGGTGAAGGTGCCGATGCTCAATCGATACTGGCAGGCATCGCTGCCCTCGTAGGCCGCCTCCCGGACGACCACGCGGTAGTCGCCGTCCTCGGGAATCAGGACCGAAACAAACGAGTCGGTGCGCAGCAGCGGCGCATCGTCGCAGGCGGCGATTTCAAATCCCCTGGCATCGACGATGGACACATGGCTGTCGAACATCGTCCGGCCAAGGCGCATGGCTTCCACCTCCGCGCTGAAACGCTGGCCCTTTTTCAGTGTGCAGACGTAGTAGTCCACATCCTCTGCCTTGGCGACTCCCTGGACGGTGGTGTTAGGTTCGATCCGCTGCGCCTGTTCCGGCGTGTCGTTGGGATCGATCTCGTTCACGGTGGGGAACTGGCCGACAAAAAACGAGCGCTGGTAAGTGATCCCGCCATTGCCACGGATGCGGAACTGGTGCTCGCCAAGCGGCGCATCCGGCTGGATGAAAATGTTCGCGGTGGCGTGCTTGTCATTTTCCGCCGCGAGCGTGCGGACCTCGATGCCCGGCTGATAGACCAGCAGTTCCTGCAATCCATCGAGGCGTTCGCCATGGAAATGCATCACCAATTCGGTTCCGCGCTGGCCGCCACGGGGCTCGATCCGGTTCAGCACCGGCGAGAATCCGGCCATGGCCGTTCCACAGCAAAGCAGCGCGAGTGTGAGGCGGGCGATCATGCTTTCTTGGCAAGCAGCGCGTCGATCACCTGGCCGCCGTCGATGATTTCGATGGGCCGTCCGCCGGGAGCCATCAATTCCTTGTCGGCGGTGATGCCGATCTGGTTGTAGATCGTGGTGGAAAGGTCGGTCACGGTGAGGCCGTCGGTATCGACACCGCCGCCGAGGGCGTCCGACGAACCGTGGACGTAGCCTTGCTTGAAACCGCCGCCGGCCATCATCACCGAGAACACATTCGGCCAGTGGTCGCGGCCGCCGGTCGGATTGATTTTCGGCGTGCGGCCGAATTCCGAGGTGACCATCACGAGGGTGGATTCGAGCATGCCCCGGCGTTCGAGATCGCGGATCAGGCTGGCGATGGCCTTGTCCACCGGTGGGAGTTGGGTTTCGATGCCGGCCTTGATGTTGTCGTGGTGGTCCCAGCCACCGGCGGTCAGCGAAACGAAGCGCGTCCCGGCTTCGATCAGGCGGCGGGCGAGCAACATGCGCATGCCGGCTTCGCTGCGGCCGTATTCGTCCTTGATGGCATCCGGCTCGGCTTTGAGGTTGAATGCCTCGCGCGCCGTTTCCGAGGCGATGAGTTTGTAGGCGTGTTGATAGAAAGCGTCCATCGAGTCGATGGCATCGGATTTTTCCAGGGAGCGAAAATGGGAGTCCACCGTCTCGAGCAGCGAGCGGCGGCGTGAGAAGCGGAACTCGTCGCAGCCGCCGGGCAGGTTGAGGTCGCGCACCTGGAAATCACCCTTGGCCGGATCCGAGCCGATTGCGAAGGGACCGTATGCCGAGGACAGATAACCCGAGCCGGCAAATTCATTGGGCACGGTGGGCACGCAGACGTAGGGCGGCAGGTTGTTTTGCGAACCTAGTTCGTGCGAGATCACCGAGCCATAGGATGGATACTCCAGCGCCGGCGACGGGCGGTAGCCGGTGAACATGTTTTGTGTGCCGCGCTCGTGAGCGGCTTCGCCGTGGGACATCGAGCGGATGATCGTCAGCTTGTCGGCAATCGCGGCCAGGTCCTTCATTTTCTCGCCGAACTGGACACCGGAAAGCTTGGTGTCGATGGCACCGAAAGGCCCGCGGTATTCGGCGGGGGCGTAGGGTTTTGGATCGAAGGATTCCTGATGCGCCATGCCGCCGGGCAGGAAAATGTGGATGATGCCCTTCGCCACGCCTTCGCGCGTCTCGTAGAATTTCTGCGCGCCCATCGCCTGCTGGCGGAGAAAATGCGGCAAGGTGAGACCAAGCCCGCCAAGCAGGCCGACGTGCAGGAACTCGCGGCGCGATGTGTAGCGGTCGAGCGGATTGCCGGGACAGATGGGTTTCATGGGCGTGAATGTTGCAAAGATAGGATACGGCGGGATAGCGGAATACTATTTCACACGATTGAAATGAAAACAGCGGTAAATCCGCGGCTGGCATGGGGTTTCCCCGGCCTCAACGCCGGCTCACCCCGGGGCCTACGAGTTGCTCCGGTGGCACGGAATCGCGCAGGGAGTCTCGGTGAAGGCGAAATCAACCGCAACCGGAACCCGGATGGCCGGGGGCATGGGAGGGATCCACGCCAAGCTTCGACGCGAGGCCCAGCACTTGTTTCGATCCCGGCAGCCTGCTGATTCTGGAACGTCATGAACTGGTGCGCGCTGCAGGGTTCGAACCTGCGACCCCATCCGTGTGAAGGATGTGCTCTACCACTGAGCTAAGCGCGCCTGGCTTGGGAGGCCATGTGGATGTGTCCGGCGGGAGATTTACTCGGGGGGGCGGCACTTGGCAAGCACTTCGGTCTCACGCGGCGGCTGAAGTTTCCGGGGCCAGTGAATGGCACCAGTGAGTCTGGGATCGGAATTGTCAGGGTGGCATCCCTGGCCAATGCTCACCCGCCACAAGGACGATTCCTAAACCGTTTAAAGGAAAGGCCGCCTTGCAGAGGGCATTTTAAGAGATTCGATTGACGATTGACGGTTGTTGATTTTTGAACAGATGATTGGGTAGCCGTTCCGTCACATCATCACTCGTTAATCAAAGGGGTCTCTGGATAACATGTAATCTGTTTGGCGGCCTACATCAGCATGGTGTAAGTTGTATCCCGGTTGTCGCGTATCGGGTTTTTCCATGACAATGCTTCGAAACCTGGGGATTGCAGTGTTTGCCGTGTCGCTTGCGCATGCCGCCCCGGAGAAAACGAAGGGGCCGCCTCGCCGATTGCGGTCGCGGACGAGGCGGCGTTTTTCAGCCTGCTGGATCTTTCTCAGCCTACGCTCGGCGACGTGCGTCAGGCGGTGGCCACCCGCGATTG
>JBGSUP010000059.1:0-8792 GCA_041753485.1 Akkermansiaceae bacterium | reverse complement strand
CAGCCGGACTTTTTCCTCGGCGGAATACTGGCGGCGCGTGCGGGTGGTCTTGTCGTCTTTGGGATTCATGGTCGGGTTCGGTTGCCCGGCCATAGCTTACCTCACCGTGTCAATTCGGACGTTCCGTCGGGGGCGGGACAGTAGCAATAATTGGAATACACCCCATTGGATTGCGATGATCAGGCACGTGGAAACCGCAATCTGGATTTGTGTCTTCACTGCTTTGGGACATGTGCTGTATGATGCCTGATGCGCAGATATCCTTTGATCCAGCGAAAGAACAACCCGATGCTCCATCGTGCCTTGTAAAGCATGGCGACGGTCTGAGCGGGTATTTCCAGATTGTTGGTCAGAAACATGAGTTCCCTGCTGGTTTCCGAATCGTAGTATCTTACCCTGCGCAACGGAAGAGGAAAGGCCTTTCGGGATTTGGCCAGTGTGGGTTTTCCAACATGTTCGCTGCACAGGCCGGTGAAACGATCCACGGGTTTCGAGCAATGCCGGGTGAACTTTGTTTGTTTGGAAGGGCCGGCGCGAATCACACATTGGCCGAAATAACCCCCATCCAAGGTTCCAGTGAAGTCCGAGGTTGACCAACTGCCCCTTGAGGGGGTGGATTGCTCGGATTGTGAGAGCGGGCTTGAGGGAGGGATGGATCATGGGTCGGAGAGATTCGTCTCAGCGGCGGAAATGGCCGCCTGTAGCATTTGATCATGCGCGGCTTCGCTGACGCCTTCCTCGAAAAGTTGCGCGTTGTTGCCTTGCCCGTCTTCGTCCTCATCTTCGCTGGCAGACTCTTCCGCCTGATGTCCGGTCGAACTTGGGATCGGGTCCCAGCGTTCGTCTTCGGAAAACGATTCGAGCAACGCCTGCCTGGGATCCAAGCCGTCCCCACCCGTCAGCTCACGAAGGGCCTGTTTACTGTCCTCCTTGGTCACGGGTCGTCCGGCGATCAGGGCCAGCTCCCTGGCGCGCTCCGCCACCATCTCACCGCTGATCTCTCCGATCCCGGTGGAGTTCTCTTCAATCATTCCTTTGGTAAGTGGGTTCTGGTTCATGGGATTGTTTGGTAGCAATACTTTGTTGGTTCGGATGCGTGTTTTTATTGCCGCTGACCATCCTTCCGCAGGGTATTCTTAGGCTTGGTCTGCATATTGATCCATGGGGTAATCCCCCCAATCGTGAACGCCGACTCGGTCATCTGTTCCATTCTACTTCCGGTTCCGCACGAGTTTTACCAACTCCAGAACGACCAAGGGGATGGTGCCTGCGGCGACCAAAAGGAGACCTTCGCTGAGCGGTATCGGCGTGGTCTTCAGGAATCGGCCCAGAATGCCGTTGTGATGTCTCCAGATCTGGAAGCCGTACGAGGCGAAACCGACGAGCAGGAGGTTGGGGTTCGTCATCAGGGAGATACGCCAGACGGGCTTGGTCTCGCTGCGCGCACCGAATGAGCGCAGGAGTTCGGCGAAGACGAGAACCGCAAAAGCCTGGGTGCGCGCCACCTCCACGGTTTCCGTCCGAAGACTGTAAACATAAACCGCGAATGCCACGGCGGCAGTCAGAAATCCGGTGAGCGCCATGGTGCGGATAAAGCTGCGGTTCGTGAGGCGCTCGGACGGCGGGCGAGGCTGACGCTTCATCACATCGGCATCAATCGGATCGGTAGCGAGGCACAGCGCGGGCAGGCCGTCGGTCACAAGATTGATCCAGAGAATATGGATCGGCAGGAGCGGTGTGGGCAGACCGATGATGACGCAGACAGTCATCAGCAGGAGTTCACCGGTATTGCCTGCCAGCAGATATTGGAGCGTCTTGCGGATATTGTCATAGATGCCGCGACCCTCTTCGACGGCGGCGACAATCGTCGCGAAGTTGTCATCGGTGATGATCATGTCCGAGGCCTGTTTGGTGACTTCCGTGCCGGAAGTCCCCATGGCAATGCCGATGTCCGCACCCTTGATGGCCGGGGCGTCGTTGACGCCATCACCGGTCATGGCCACCACGGCGTCATTGGCTTTCCATGCGTGGATGATTCGAAGTTTGTGCTCGGCGGTGACGCGGGCATAGACGGTCGTCTTGGGCGAGCGGGTGCGGAGTTCATCGTCGGACACCTTGTCCAACTCAACTCCCGTGATGGCCGCTTCGTCGTCGTCAGTGATGCCGAGGTCTCGCGCGATCGCGGTTGCGGTTTGCGGGTGGTCACCGGTGATCATTACCACGCGAATGCCGGCAGCGCGACATTTGGCGATGGCGTCCTTGGCCTCCTGACGCGGTGGATCATACATTCCGGCCAGGCCGACGAACACGAGATCCCGCTCCACGGTTTCAGCCGTCAGCGCATCGGGTGCGGCTTCATCCATGTCACGAAAGGCGGACCCGAGCACCCGCAGGGCGCGCTTTGCCATCGTGGTGGTTTGCGCCAGGATGCGTTTGCGATCCGCGTCGGTCAGGGGCCGAATGCCGTTGTTTGTGTAGAGGTGGGTGCAGCGCTCGAGCAAGGGGTCGGGCGCGCCGTTGACGAGCGCACGGAGTTTTCCATCCGGTTTCCGGCGGACCACCGCGCTGCGTTTGCGATCCGAATCGAAGGGGATCTCGTGAACTTTCGGCAGCGCTTTGTCAATACGCCCAGCGCTGCCTCCGGCCTTGATGCCCGCGGCGAGCAGCGCGCCTTCCGTGGGATCTCCGATGACTTTCCATCTCCCTTCTTCTTCAGCGAGATGGGAGTTGTTGCAACCGATGAGAACGGTCGCGAGTTCCAGCAACGGCGCGGCATGGGCCGCCTCCGCTTTCTTGCCATCGAATCGCACTTCGCCCTCAGGTCCGTATCCATCCCCAGTGACTTCATAACTTTGATGCGCGACGTAGAGCGCACGCACAGTCATCTGGCCGACCGTCAACGTGCCGGTCTTGTCGGTGCAGATGACCGTGGTTGAGCCGAGTGTCTCGACCGCCGCGAGTCGGCGCACCAGCGCCTGGTGGCGGGACATGCGCAGCACGCCGAGCGAAAGCGCCACCGTGACCGTGGCTGGCAATCCCTCCGGCACGGCAGCGACCGCCAAACTCACGGAGGTCATGAACAACTCCATGAGCGGCGTTCCGCGCAGCATCCCGAGACCAAACAGCAGCACCACGATACCGAGCGTCGCCCACACGAGAATGCGACCAAACGAGTCGAGTTTCTTTTGAAGCGGCGTCTTTTCATTGCCCGCCGATTCGATGAGTCCCGCGATCCGGCCCAACTCGGTATGCATTGCGGTGGCGACCACGACAGCCTCGCCCGTGCCCGCCGCCACACTCGTGCCCATAAACACCATGTTCGTTCGATCTCCGAGCGGGACGTCGTCCCGCTCCAACGATGCGGACTGCTTGGTTTCCGCTTCAGACTCGCCGGTCAAAGTGGCCTCGATGCATTTGAGCGAGGCTGTAGTCAGGAGTCGGGCATCCGCCGCGATGAGATCACCTGCTTCGAGGACGAGGATGTCACCATCGACGATTTCCGAGGCAGGAATCAAAGTGACCTGCCCATCGCGCCGCACCTTGGCGTGAGGCGCGGCCATCTTCTTGAGGGCAGCGATGGATTTCTCCGCATTGTATTCCTGATAGAAACCGATGACGGCATTGAGGACGACGATGGCGAGAATGGCGATGGCATCGACCCCTTGGCCCAGCACCCCGGAGATGACGCCGGCCACGATGAGAATCCAGATGATCAGGCTCTTGAACTGACCCAGGAAAATCTGGAGGGGGGTGATGAGTTTGCCTTCGGTCAGATCGTTCGGGCCGTCAGCCGCGAGACGCTTTGCTGCTTCCTGCGCAGCAATTCCGACCCCTGAAGAACCGAGATCTGCCAGCACTTGATCGGCGGAGCGGTTGTGCCAAGCTTGTGCTTTTGGCTGTGCAACGACTTGGGTTGTCTGGGACATGATAAGGATTATCTCAAAGCGACGCTCCAAACAGTGCTTCATACCCACAATCAAACTGGTGGTGGAAACGATTCCGCCAGTTTGTTGAGAAATAGCTCTTGGAGCGTTTTCATTGGAATTGTGGTTGGTCGTTGATCTGAGAATGCGAGGGTGCTCGCAGCCATTGTGATTAAAATATTATAATAATTTTGTCATGGCTATGGGGTATGGACCTGCCAGGCGGCTGACATGGATACCGCGGACCAGCAGGCTTACACCCCATGGAAATCAGGCTAAAGCTGATCGGCGAGGGTTTCCGCGACGCTGATGGCGATGCCTTGCGTCTCGTGTAGAAGGATGCTTCTGGATTGGCGGAAATCCGGCAGGAAGACTTTTTTTTCCAGTTCCCTGACTGCCGCGCGGTCTGGAAATGCCAGGTTGAGTTCGCGATTGATGCGCATGCTCAGGGTGTCGAAATTCGCCGAGCCGACGCTGGCCCAGTCATCACAGATCATCACCTTGAGATGGGTCATTTTCGGATACATGAAAACCTTGGCACCCGCGAGGATCAGTCCCCTGGCGGTTGAGAGATTGCCCGCGCCCATGAGGGTGGAATCCCCACGTTCCGGGATGATCACACGCACATCCACGCCGCGGCGTGCGGCCGCCTCCACAGCGAGGGCCAGGTCGTTATGTGCGAAATAGGGATTCTGGATCCAGATCCGTTTGCGCGCCCCGCGGATGGCGAGCAGCGTGGCATCCAGGATCTCATAACGTCCCTCAACCGGATCCGTCCGCAGGATCCGCAGCGGGATTCCGCCCGTCACCGGCATGTGGCGCTGGAAGAGCGCGGGCTTGCGCAAAAGCGCGAAATCGCCCCAAGGGCCGGCTTTTCTCCACGCCCGGTTGAACTCACGGGAAAGTGAATGGACGATGGGCCCTTCGACGCGGACCATCAGGTCATGCCACTCCGAGTAATATTCGCGGCCGATGTTCATTCCGCCCAGGATGGCGACCTTTTGATCGAACACGATCAGTTTGGTGTGATCGCACACCAGCCAGGGATTGAGGGTCCGGCGGACGCGGGTTTTCGAGTCCTTGCGCAGGTAGGCGCTCATGTTTGGCGGCGGCACAAATCCTCGCGGGCCGAAAGTCTCGGGTGCCGACGCATGGGCAAGCGCGTTTCCAAGATCATCGAAGAGCACATGGACGGGAACTTCCGAAGACCGATGCTTCAATACATCCGCGTAACGGACGCCAATGTCATCGTTGTCGAAAATATATACTTGAAGGTTTATCGAGTGCCGCGCCGTTGCGATTTGCCGGTCAAGCTCGGGAAAAAAAGCAGGGCCATCCACGAGCCACGTGAGCTTGCCGGCCTCGGCGGCGGGAAACTTCATGCGGTCCAGCAAGACCTCAAACCCAGGACTGCCCGGAGCCTCGGCGGACATGGATCGGGCGGCGAGATTGACAGGGGTGTTCGCGCTGACGATCTCACGCGGGCGGTTCCACGAGACCGCCAGGCCGAGCTTGGTGGTCGTCACCGGCTGCCGCACCGCCGCGAGAGCGGTTGCCCGCACGGCCACCATCGCGAGATTGCCGCCGCTTGTGATGCCGGTGCTTGTTTGCTCCATCCGCACATTGGAGGAAGTGGCAGAACAAGACAGATGGAACACCAGCAGGGCGGCGATGAGCCCGTATCGGAAAGACTGCGGATGGTTTGTTTTCACCAAAAGGAATTAAACACCCGGATGGTGATATGACAAGCGGCGCAATGCGATGTTGCAATCGTAAAACTCGGAGCCTATTCTTATCATGATCCGGATTTTCGCGGGGTGCATGTGGTTTGCGAGTTTGCTTGGTGCGTCCGCCCAGACTGCGGATCCGCCCGCTGCGGCAAGCGGCTTTGGAAAACCCGCGCTCATCGCCACGATTTCCCTGGTGGAATTCGACTCATTGCCCGCGGACCGGCGCGGCTTGATCGAACAAGCCATCGCCGTGGCCAGGGATTCGCCGTGGCTGCCTTACACCGCACGCGGGGCAAGGCCTGAAGATGGTGGTTTCGATTGCTCCGGCGCGATGTATTTCGTGCTGCGCAGGGCAGGCCTTGATCCCCCGCGCATCGCCGCCGCGCAGTTGCAATGGCTCAAGAGCGACGATCGCTTCCATGAAGTGTCGGCGGAGGCATTGAATCTGCAGCATCCGGCCATGGCAAAACTCAAACCGGGGGACTTGTTGTTCTGGGGCCGGCGTGCTTCCGCAGCCGGCGGAATCCAAGAGCAAATCACTCATGTCGCGATGTTTCTTGGCACCGAGAAAACCGACAATCGACCAGTGATGATCAACTCGACCGACGGCCGCTCCTACCGCGGCGTGAGGGCCAATGGTTATGGAGTGTATGATTTCCGCCTGCCACGCGCTGGGAGCCGCATCGCTTTTATCGGTTATGGCAGCCCGCCGGGCATCGCCGTGGTGCCGGAGCGCTGAAGCCCGCCGGCCAATTCATCGGACGTTGCCGGGATTTCCTCCGGTGCCGGCGGCTTCAGCCGCTGGAGCGCTTCCGCCAGCGAGGTCACGATTTCATCCGCACCCGAGTCGCGCAGGGCGGCGAAGTTCTCCGGAGTCAAGTCCGGCCGCCCCCACAAGCCGACCATGATCTTCAGGTCGGCCGAGATCATCCGAAGTTTCGCGCATAGATACCGTGCGTGAATGAGTGTGCTTGGCGCCACCACGGAAATGCAAACCACATCCGCTTTTGCTTCACTGACCCAGGCCACAAGCTCGCCCAATGGCATCCTTGCCACCGCACTCTGCGCGGACAAGCCCTGCTGCCACAGCAGGCGAACGAGCATGTCGCCGGCCAGTTGATCCCGATGCGCCCGCGCCGGAACACAGCAAACACGGAATGCCATTGCATCCGCAGCCGGAAAATCCGGGGAAACCGCATCCACAATGTCACTCAGTGCGCGCTCCACCGCTTCCAGTTGGCCGGCATCAATGAATCCAAGGCGGTGATCCGTGCCGGCGGCGGCGACCACCGGCATCAGAACGGAGTCGAAGAGCGCGCTCATCGGGCTTGTTTTGAGATAGTTGTCCACCAGTTCCATTTCATCGTGTTCCCCCGCACGCAGCAGCCGTTGGTAACAATCCTCCGCGGGGTTCAATGCCTCGTCATCGCTCAGAACGATGCTGAGAAACGCCAGCTTCGGAATGTGGCGGCCCATGACCACCAGACAAACGGTTAGAGGGGTTGCCAGCACCAGGCCCACCGGCCCCCACAACCAGGTCCACACCAGTGCGGCCACAATCAATGCGATCGGGGTCACCCCGGTGCTGGATCCGTAAAGCCATGGCTCCATCACATTGTTGCTGATCAATTCAAGCACGATGAAAAGCACCATGGTCAGAAGCGGAGCCATCCATCCTGGAGAGGAGGCGAGCGAGAGCAGGATGGGAAATGCTGCCGCAATCCACGGACCCAGGTAGGGAATGAAACGCAGCACCGCCGCCAGCGCGCCCCACAGGATCGCATTGGGCACGCCAATCAAATGAAGCCCGATCGCCACGGGTATTCCGTAGCTTACGTTGACCACGAGCTGCATCAGCAGATACTTCGATACCCTGGCACCCGCGTCATCCATCGCCCGCGCCGTCGCGCTCATGCGCCCCTGGCCGATCAGGCGGATCATCCGGTTCCGCAATTCCTCCCGCTGCAGCAGCATGAAAATCAGGAGAATAAGCACCAGCGCCGCCGTTCCAAGCGGGCCGAGCACCGGTGCCAGAACCACCTGCATGAACTCCAGACGCTGGTCTTTTCCACCGACGATCTCCACCGGCATGGCTTTCACCGCGGTTCTCCGGGTTGGATCCGTGCCGGACAGGGAGTCATCGCGCGGACCACCCGGCAGGTCCTTTTTCAGTTCTTCGAAGGTTTCCGAGAGTCTTGAGAGGGGGCCATGGCTCGGCACCCGGATCGAGCGCAATTTGGCCTGGATGTTCACCTTGTAGCCCGGCAATTGGTCGGCGAGATCGATGGCCTGCCGGGTCAGCACCCAACCCACTCCGCCGGTGGCGGCGAACATCATGACCACCACCAGCAGCACCGCGCCAACCCTCCCGAGCCAGCGCTGGAGCAGCGTGACCAGCGGCGCGAGCATGAACGTCAACAGAGCGGACAACGCCAGCGGCACCAGAAGTCCCCTGCCGAAATACAAGGCCAGGATGATGAAGGCGCTGAGAACCAGATTGGAAATGGTTGCCAGTGATTCCGCGGAAGAGGATTGCTTTGCGGGTATGGTCATACGGATTTCCTGGATTCACGGCACATGAAGGACGCTCAAGACGGATCCAGCCCGTCATGAACGCCCCTCACAGAAGCATCTGAAGCGTCGTGCTCCCTCCGGAGTGAGAACTTAGTTCCGCTCGGCATCCACCTTGGCCTTGGCGGCATCTGCCTCGGCTTCGGCTTTCTTTTTGTCGGCGTCGAGTTGTGCCTGGATCGAGTCCTTGTTGGCCTCGATTCTCGCCTTGTCGATCTTGGCACCCACATCGGTTTGCTCGGTGGCGTATTTGGCGTCCGCGTCCACTTCGGCCTTGCGCGTGTCGATCGCCTCCTTGGTGGCGTCCGTTGTATCATCAATCACGGCTTTCTGTTTGTTGCAGCCGATGGTGAGGACTGCGGCAATCGCGGCGATTGCATAGGTTGGGTATTTCATGATGGTGTCTTTCTCTGGTCGTGTTGTTTATTGTCCCGGTTTTTCGTGAATGTCCGAAAGTTGGCTTTGAGTTAAGCTACGGCCGGAGTTGTTAGTTGTTGGTTCTGGTTTGTTTTCAGGGAGAGTTTCTGACGGGCGATTCTGCGACGTTCGCGGGCGTCTTCGAGCTTTT
>JBGSUP010000058.1:0-1791 GCA_041753485.1 Akkermansiaceae bacterium | reverse complement strand
CGCGTCGAGGCCGCGATCGACCACGAGTGCGGCGTGTTCGCCGGGTTTGAAGCTGCTGCGCTTGCGGATCCGGCAGCTGCCTCGATGACGGCGAGAAACCTCGCTTTCCTCGAAAAATGGCGGGCCGGGCTGCGCGGCGTGTTTTCCCGCTTGGTCTAACGGTTTTTCGGGACCGGAACGGCGCGCGCCGCCGGTGGTGCCACATCGCTGCGCGAAAATTCCGCGCTGTAGCTCAAATACCAGATCAAGGCCCCGCCACCGACCACGGCGGTGAAGACCAGGACAATGAAAATCAGGCCCAAACAGGATTTCACGAGCGCCTTGGTATCGCCATCCGGCCGCCGCAGCCAGCGGGAAAATCGCCGGACTGCGAAAAAGAAACCGGCAGCGGAACCTGCGATGGGCTTCAGCCGTTGCCGCCGGAAACCGGGAGTTTGGCCAGCTTGGTGACGCGCCCGGTCTTGTTCCAATCCTGCACGTAGAGATTGCCGTCCTTGTCAAAGCTCAGGCCGTGGGGCGCGGTGAAAATCCCGAGCTGCTGGTCTTGCGGAGGCACTCCGAAATTCGCCCATTGCGCCTTGTTCGGATTGTCGCCGAGAAACGCGATCGGCGTGCCGGTCTTGTCGAGCAGGGTCACGCGGGCCTCAAGTTCCGCCACCGCCATCGTCTCGCCGAGAATGCTCACCGCACAGGGGCGGCGGAGCTTGCTGGTATGGACGCCGATCCAGTTTCCTTCAAGGTCGAGATGGACCAGCCGGCGCTTTTCGCGATCCACCACCAGCAGTCGCGGAGCACCGAAACGGGAATCGATCGCCAGGCCGTGCGGCGTGTTGAACTGCTTCTCATCCGCTCCCTTGCCGCCAAAGGATTTGAGCAGTTTGCCCGTGGCATCGAACTTGTGGATCAGGTTCGAGCCGTAGCCCATCGAGGCGAAAATCGCGCCGTCGGGCGCGACCGTCACGCCGGTGACACCCTTCCAGCCGCCGGGCACTTCACCGGTGCCGGCATTCGGTATTTCGAGCAGCAATTTTCCATCCCCGTCGATCTTGCAAATCCGCAGCGGCGGCTTGCTGCCATTGAGCTGGGCCCCGTAAATCGCGGGCCTCCCATCTTCCCGTCGGATCGCCATGGCATGGAATCCACGGCACTCCGGCGCGATGGCGCGGACGAATTTCCCGTCCGGCTGATAGACAATCACCGACAGTTCCGAGTCGGTCGAAAGGTAAATGAGGCCGCTTTCATCATCGACGACCACCCCGCCGTGAGTCGGGCCGATGATCCTGCCATCCGGCAGCTCGCCCCAATGCGGCACGGCTTCATAAGACCACGCTCCGCTGCCCGTGCGCGCGGCACCGTGCGGCTCCTCACCCGGCGCGGTGCCATGGTCGGGGTGGGCGAAGACAAGCGGAGCAAGCAGGATGGGCAGGATGGGCAGGAGATAACGCATGGGTCTCGGGGTAGGTGGGGCGGGTGTTTGGGTGAAAATGACGCACTTGTCGAGACTCGCGGAGAAATTGAGGAAAGTGCGCAATGCGCCATGCCGCCCCCAGCGACGGAAATCCGTTGAAAAATCCGTCATCCCGCGTTTGCTCCCACGCCATGAACCTGATGTCACTGCTACGCGCTGTTTCCCTGACCGAGGGCGTCTCCTATCTTCTCCTGCTGCTGGTCGCCATGCCGCTCAAATACATCTGGGGCCAGCCACTGGCGGTGAAATACGTCGGCTGGGCGCACGGCCTGCTGTTCATGGGGCTCGGCGCGCTGGTCCTGCTGGCCATGATCCGCGCGGCG
>JBGSUP010000057.1:0-3776 GCA_041753485.1 Akkermansiaceae bacterium | reverse complement strand
GATGCAGCTCACGCCCGAGGGCGAGCCGATATACGGCGAACGCGACCGGATTGATCCCGCGAAGTTTGTGGAAATCGGATTGCCGTTCTGGCTGGCCGGCGGCTACGGCCGCATCGGCAGACTTCGCGAGGCCCGGGCGCTCGGCGCTCACGGCATCCAGGTCGGCACCGCCTTTGCCTTTTGCGAAGAGTCGGGATTCGAACCCGCGCTGAAGGCGAACATCCTCGCGGCGGTGAAGCGCGGCGATTTGAAAATCCACACCGATGCTTTCGCCTCGCCGACCGGATTTCCCTTCAAGGTTGCCCAAGTGGAGGGCAGCATCGCCGATCCGGCCGTCTATCAGGAGCGCGGCCGCGTCTGTGATCTGGGCGTGCTGCGGGAAACCTATCAGAAACCCGATGGCGGCATCGGCTTCCGCTGCTCCGCCGAACCGGAGGACATCTACCTCTCAAAAGGCGGCGATCCCGCGCAAACCGCGGGGCGCATCTGCCTTTGCAACTCGCTCTGCGCGTCCGCCGGCATCGGCCAGATCCGACACGGTCATGTCGAGCCGCAGCTCATCACCATCGGCGATGATCTCGCCGCCGTGCGCGAGTCACTGCTCGCCGACCGCGACAGCTACACCGCCGCCGATGTGATCGAGCGGCTCCTCGCCTGAGTTCCGCGCGCTCAGGGCGGGAACAACGGGAAACGCACCGCGGGATTGACTTCCGCCGGTGGCTCAATGCCGAAGGTGATGTCCTCACCCACGCGGTAGGGCCCGTAGGCGATGGGAATGACCGTCAGGCAGACCAGCGGGTCATCGCCATCAAGGACCCTCTCGATGTGGATGATGGCCGCGCAGTTCGGACTCTTTCTAACGGATAGAATGTCCCCCGGGCGGAAATCGCCGGCGGCGGCGGTTTCGGCCGTGGGGAAAACATAGTCGATGACCACCGGATAGGGCGCCGGTTTGGTGAAGTCGTCGGGCTTCACCAGCGCCCGCGCGCGGATGGCGAAGCCCCGGGTGATGAAGTCCGTGGATCCGAGTTCGCTGACTTTTTCCACCTGATAATCGCCCTCGATGTAAGTCAGGGCGAGCGGCCGCTCGAAATTCGTCAGGTAATTGCGCATCAGGCGGGAGTTGAAGCGCGCGAGCTGCTCCCCGGTGAGCGGAAAGAAGCGGCTGTAGAGCCCCTTGGGATCGAGCAGGTTGCCATTGGGCACGTCCAGCACGGTGTGGCGCTTGAGTTCCGGCAGGCGGCCGATCTTGCGCAGGATCTCATGGTTTCGCGGAATCTCGGGATTGCCGAAGACGTGCAGACAGACGGTCCAACTGGCCACGGCGAAACACAGCGCCAGCGCGTTGGCGAGCAGCCACCAGAAATACGCCGGTCGGCGTGGCGGTGGGGCGTCAAGGACTCGTGGCACGGTGGAATCGCGGGGATGAATCAGGAATTGCCACAGGCCTCGCCAGCAGGCGCGGCGGCTGCCTCGACCGCCTCGTCCGCGGTCTCGAACGAAGTGCCGCAGCCACAGGATCGCGCGGCATTGGGATTGTGGACCTTGAATCCGGCGTCGGTCAGATCGTCCGAGTAGTCAACCTCACATCCCTGCAAGCGGCCGATGCTGTCGGCAGCCACGATCAAGCGCGCGGGACCGGATGCCACCACCACATCACCGGGATGCGGGTCCGCCACCTTCATTTCATACTGCCAACCGGCGCATCCACCGCGGCGGACTGCGAGTCGCAGACCTGCCACGGGAGAATTGGCCCGGCTGGCGAGAAGTTTTCCGAGTTCTTCAGCGGCTCTGGCGGTGAGGGTCATCATGGTGGACGCCGCAAGCTAGGCGCATTTCCACGGATTTGAAACCGCAAATCCACGGCAAGCCGAGTCCGCGTGCAGGGTGGGGTCGGCTCATGGCTCTTGAATTGTGAGAAACGGCTTGACGGGCCGGAAGTCCACCTTTTGATTCCGCCCGCCGATGGTTTCACCGCCGTGCCCATAGAATGGTCGAGGTGTATCCACAGACTGCGGTTCAATCGTATTATTTCCATGTCCTCTTCCAAAGCGTCACCCAAAAAACCCGCCATCAAGACGAAGGCCGAGCCATCCAAAAGCAGGACAGCCAAGACAAGCAAGGATGCCGGCAAGAGCGTGAAGCCCCAGTCCAAAGCCGCCGCGCCGGTAAAGAGCACCAAAGCGGCGAAAGCCCCCGCAGCGAAAGCCAATCTCAAGGCACCCACCAAACCGGCGAAGACCCCGGCCGCAAAGGCCGCCGCCAAACCGCCTGCCAAGCCCGCCGCCAAACCGGAACCGGAAGCCGCCGCGAAATTGCCGACCAAACCTGCGGCGAAAACCGCCGTGAAACCGGCACCCAAACCCCTTGCCAAACCGGCGGTGGAATCCCCGGCCAAGCCGGCGGCAAAGACCGCTCCCGCAAAACCCGCTCCTGCCGCCGCGGCCAAAGCCCCCAAGGATTCCAAGGCGACCGGTGAGACCAAGGCGACCGGGGAAACCAAGGCCTCGGCAAAATCCGATTCCAACAAACGCCGGATCGACACGCCCGAAATCCAGGAAAAGATCCGCGAACTCATCAAACTCGCCAAGGAGCAGGACTACCTCACCTTCGACGACATCAATGACATTCTTCCCAACGACCTGGTCGATCCGGAAGACGTGGAGGCCATCATGGAGCGCCTCCGCAACATGGAGTTCGACATCATCGACGCCTCCGAGGTCGACCGCTACAAGGACAAGAAGCGCGATGATGACAGCAGCGACGAGGAAGACCTCAAGGCCGATCAGAAACTCGATATCCTCGACGACCCCGTCCGGATGTATCTCAAGCAGATGGGCCAGGTGCCGCTGCTCACCCGTGAGCAGGAAGTTGAGATTTCCAAACGCATCGAAGACGCCGAAATCGAAGTCGCGCGCCATCTCCATCTTTTCGGATTCGTCACCGACTCCTATCTCGAACTCGCCGACAAGCTCAACAAGGGCAAGGAGCGCTTCGACCGGGTGATTCTCGACAAGAAGATCGAGTCCCGCGAGCGCTACATGAAGGGCCTGCCGAAACTTTGCGACCAGTTGAAGCAACTCCACCACGAGAACGACGACCTTTTCCGCCAGCTTTCGGCCAAGAACCCGCGGGGCAAGAAGAAGCTCGAAGAGGAGTTCCAGAAGAACCTGCAGACCCTCAACCGCGTTTACACCCGTTTTTATTACAAGCAGAAAGTCGTTGAGGATTTCTGCGACCAGGTGAACGACTACATGCAGAAGTTCTGGAAGTATGGCCGCAAGCTCCAGTCCGATCCGGATGACAAGGAATTCCTGACCAAGATGCGCGAAGTCCAGCAGCGCTCGTGGCACAATCCCGAGACGGTCGAGGAGTCCAACCGCCTGCTCAAGCATTGGCTGAAAGAAGCGCTCAAGGCGAAAACCGAAATGGTCGAGGCCAACCTCCGCCTCGTCATATCCATCGCCAAGAAATACACCAACCGCGGCCTCTCGTTCCTCGACCTCATCCAGGAGGGCAACATGGGCCTGATGAAGGCGGTCGAAAAATTCGAATACCGCCGCGGTTACAAGTTTTCCACCTACGCCACCTGGTGGATCCGCCAGGCGATCACCCGCTCGATCGCCGACCAGGCACGCACGATCCGCATCCCGGTGCACATGATCGAGACGATCAACAAGCTGATGCGCGTGCAGAAACAGCTCGTCCAGGAATACGGCCGCGAGCCGTCGCCGGAGGAAATCGCCGAGGAAATCCACCTTCCCGTCGAGCGCGTC
>JBGSUP010000056.1:0-11535 GCA_041753485.1 Akkermansiaceae bacterium | reverse complement strand
GTCTGCACGCCACTGCCATGAGCGGCGACGGCACCTTCGTCGCGCGCCTGGTTCATTTCGCCGATGATGCCACGCCCACCAGCGCCTTGCCTGCCGGCGCGCAAATGGGGCTGACGCTGCGCACGGATGCCACCGTTGGTTCGCCGCAGGCCGGCATTGTTTTCACTCCGCAACTTGGCTTGAGCGCGGTCGGTCGCAGCACCGCGTCCGGCACTGCCAGCGAGATCGCCAACTATGGGGTAGGGGAGGTTTCCATCCAGCCGCTCAATGGCACCTACCGGCCTTTGCTGCACTACTTCACCGGCAACGATTTCATCCAGGCGCTGCACGAATCGTTCCCGGGCGCGTTTTCCGCCAACTTCGCCGGCTTCACCACGGATTCACCCTACGCCGGCTATCAGAAATGGGGTGGCTCGGAAACCAACCCCGACGCGCTCAAGCACCGTGAGAAAATCCGCCTTTACGAACGCTGGCTGCAACAGCGCGGCCGCGGCCACGACTTCATCGCCAACAGCGCCGGCGGAACCGACTTCGACGGCTTTGACACCTCCACCCAAGCTGGCCGCGATGCATGGGACATCCAGTACAAGGCACAGTCGCTGCGCTCGATCCAACTCCACCAGATCGAAGGCGGCCGGCCGGACCGCGTGCTCTTTGAAAGTTGGTTTGAAGGCCCCTTCACCATGGTGCCGGAAACCAAGAACGGTTCCTTCGCCAATCTCGCCATGGAAGGCATCAAATATCTCAAGGGCACCGGCCAGTCGCTCGACCTGTTGGTGAAACGCGCCGACGAAGCTTCATTCGAGGGTGGATTTATCTATCAGACCGCTCCCTCCGGCGTGCAGAGCCGCGAGTGGCGGGCCGCCTCGGCCACCGCTGCCACCTCCTACACCGTGCGTCTCGTCAACCGGGGTGATGTGAACGCGCTGCCGGTCATCCACGCCCACGAGACCGGCGGCACGGGCTGGATCGTCTCCTATCAACTGGGTGCCACCGATGTGTCATCATCCATTCGCTCGGCGGCGGGTCTCGCCGTCACCGACGCCGCCCTCTATTCCGGAAACGAATTGATTGCACCCGGCGCAAGCGTCGATCTCACCGTGACGATCCAGGCGGCCGCTCCCGTTCAGCCGCGGGACATTCTGATCCGCGCGTTCTGGAACCCGCAGGACCCGTCCAATGTGGTGCGGGATTCGCTGGAACTCACGCTGCTGGAACCCAACACGCCCCCGGTCGTCACTCCCGGCGCACTCTCCACCGCGCCAGGCATGCCCGTTGAGATCGACTTGCGCACCCTCGTCAATGATGCGGAAACCGCGGACGACGGACTGTGGTTTGGTCTGTTAGCGGCAACCGGCGGCACCGTGGAACTGCTCGCAGACGGCCGCACCGCACGCTTCACTCCCGCGGTCGGTTTCACCGGCAATGCCACTTTCAATTTCGTGGTGCGCGACGCATTCACCGACTACCGGTTGCTGCGTCATTTCGATTTCGAGCCGCCGGACACAACGGTTGACGGTTTCGCCGACGACCGGTCGCTTGCCGCGATTTCCGGGGAACTTGTCGTCGCCGGCACGGGTAGCGCCATCTATCAGAACGATCCGCCGGCCGCACTGGATGTCACCCAGCAGTCGGTGTTGAGATTGATTGAATCCGGAACCTCGAACTACGCGCACCTGGCAACTACAGTGCCGTCCGCCGCGTGGAATTTTTCCAACACCGCGTGGACTGCCTCGTTCTGGTTCCGCCGCGCGAGCACCCCTTCGCAGGACTTCGTTTTTTACATCGGCAGCGGCAACGGCTTCAGCGGCGATGGCGACGAACTCGAGGTTTTCTGTCCTGCCAATTCAAATTCAATCTCCCTGCAATACTGGGACGCCGCCAACGTCCGCCAGGCGCAGATCCAGTCACCCGCCAACAGCGTGACCGCCAACCAGTGGCATCACGCGGCGGTGGTCTGGACGCCCCTCGGCGGATCTAACGGGACCATCCGCCTCTTGTTGGATGGCGCACCCGCCGGCGAGGCCACCTTCACCGCCGCCTTCAAACAGAACGTGCCCATGCTCTTCGGCGGCATCCGCACCGCCGCACCCGATCCACGCAACCTTGATGGCTGGCTGGATGACTGCGCGATTTACCAAGGAGCGTTGGACAATGTCGAAATCGCACGGCTCGCGGCGATGCCTGTCGTTCACAATGCCGGCCGCGAAAGCGCCGGGACGGTGCAGGTGCTGGTCAGTTCTCTCGCCACCGGACTGATCGGCCAATGGACCTTCGATGGCAGCTACAACGACACTTCGGGCAATAACCGCCACCTTGTGCCGGCCGGTTCCGTCAGCTTGTCGGGCACCCCGGTGAAACAAGGCAGCGCCGCCATGCAGGCCGTCATCACCGGCAGCCATGCCTCCACCGCCGCGGCGGTATCCTTCGGTGCCGGGTTCAGCCTTTCCACATGGATCTATCTACCGTCAGGTGCCAATTCCGTGCGCACCATCGCCGCCAACTCGGCCTCGGGTTTCAACACCAGCGGCTTCCGGTTTTTCGCAAACACCTTCAACTCCAGCGACGGAAAACTCGTCCTTGAAACCGGCAACGGCACTCAGGCGGCAAACATCAGCTCGCCGATAGGCACCATCGCTTTCAACCGTTGGCAGCACGTCGCCTTCACTGTGAACCGTACGACCGGGGCTGCCATTCTATACCGCAACGGCCAACCGGTGGCCTCGGGGACGGTTCGCACCGATTTCAACAACAACGCCACCCTGCACGTGGCCGCCATGTCCGGTGGCACCAACAGCCTGCGCGGCACGGTGGACGATCTGTGGTTGCATGGCCGCATCCTCGGGGCCGACGAAGCATGGACTGCGGGTATCGACTGGCAGGGCGCGGATTCCTCACCCCTCGGCGACCCGGAAAATGACAGCATTCCCAACCTGCTGGAATATGCCCTCGGCGGTGATCCGCTCACATCCGATCCCGGCATTCTGCCTCTGCCGTCGTTGTCCAACAACCGTCTTGCCCTCACTTTCCAACGCACTGCGGATCCGGCTCTTATCTATCAGGTTGAGGCCGCCGACGATCTGGCACTGCCATCGTGGCCCGTCATCTGGTCGAGCAACGGCGCGGCCAACACCGCCGGCCAGGTCACCGTGGAAGACATTCAGACCATCCCCGGCAACCCACGCCGCTTCCTGCGTCTGCGGGTTTCGCGTTAAAGCCACGGATTCATGAATCTCCAGTCCTCTCCATCCCGCCACGCTTGCATCATCGGGCTGATCGTGTCGTTGCAGGTGATGCTACTCCCCGGGCAAACTATGGTTCACAAGTCCCGCACGGTGGATTTCAACCGGCCCGACAGCCGTTACACCGAGGGGGATTTCCGCAAGGATTTCGGCAATTTCAGCACCGACGACGCTTTCACCGAGATCGTGGACGGTGCATTGCGCGTGAGCTTTCCGGAAGGTCGCAAGATCGACGGCCTGCAAGGTGCCCGCGTGATGATCAAACCCTCGCAGGTGGGCATTCTTCAATTTCGCGTCCGCTATCCGAAGGATTTTCAAAAAGGTCTTCACGGCAAGCAGTTCGGCCTTGGCGGCGGTGCCGCCTACACCGGCGGCCTCGGTGCTGAAGCGGCGCGCAATGGCGACGGCTGGAGCGTTCGCCTGCAGTTCGACGCCCATGGCGACGATATCACCAACCAGCTCTATGTCTATCATGCCGACATGAAGGGTAAATACGGTGAGGATCTTGGGACGAGCCGCCAACAGCTACGGCTCAAGCGGGGACAATGGCATCTCATCACCCTGCGCGTCACCATGCAATCCGCCGCGGACAAGGCCGACGGCCGGGTCGAGGTCTGGTTGGATGGCAAACGCGGAATTGATCGCAAAGGCATCCGCTTCGTGGCGGGCGACAAGGGGCGCGTCATCGACCGCTTGCTGCTTGAGTCCTTTTGCGGTGGCTACGGAGCGACACCCGGCAAAGGCCAACACGTTCTCCTCGATGACATCCGCTGGGACTCCCGAGACACTCCATGAAATCCATTACCTCCGTCTTTCTATCAGTCGCTCTCGCATCGTTCGCGCCCGCCGCTGCCAAACCCAACATCATCGTCATCGTCTCGGACGACCACCGCCATGACGCGCTCGGCGTGGTCCAACGCGAACTCGGCGACCATGCGAATTTCCCATTCTTCAAATCCCCTCAACTCGACAGGCTTGCGGCGGGCGGCATCCGTTTCAGGAACGGCTTCGTCACGCACTCGCTGTGTTCGCCGAGCCGCGCGACCCTGCTGTCCGGCCTGCATACGCACCAGCACGGCATCACGTTCAACGAAAACCCTTTCACTTCCACTGAAACGTGGCCGCACCTGCTCGCTGCCAACGGTTGGAAGACCGGCTACTTCGGCAAGTGGCACATGGGCAACCAGCGGGAGCGCCCGGGCTTCCAGGAGGTCGCCACCTTCATCAACCAAGGTATCTATTCCAACTGCAAGTTCGTCGTCAACGGCGTGGACACCTCCACCACCGGCTGGGTGGACGATGTGGGAACGAGCTACGCCATCGACTTCATCCGCCGCAGCAAGGACCAGCCATTCGCGCTCTACCTCGGATTCAAGGCACCCCATGACAAGCGCAGTCCCGCCAAACGGCATGAGCGGACCTTTGCCGGTGTGACTCTGAAAAAACCCGCGAACTGGGACCAAGGCGCTCCTTGGGTGGAAAACGCCGGCTGGGACTGGGACCAGCGGCACGCCGACCGCCTCGCGTATTTCCAAACTCTCGCCGGGCTTGACGAAAACATCGGCCGCCTGCTTGACACGCTCGAGGAACTCAAGCTCGCGGAAAACACACTCATCCTCTACATGGGCGACAACGGTTACTACCTCGGCGAACACGGACTCGGCGACAAGCGCACCGCCTACGAGGAAAGCATCCGCATCCCCTACATCCTGCGTTATCCCGCTGCCGTGAAACCCTCCGTGCGCGACGAACTCGTCCTCAACCTCGATGTCGCCGCCACCGTGCTCGACGCCTGCGGCCTCAAACCGGCCTGGAAACAGTACGGACAAAGCCTGATGCCGCTGCTCGCCGCCGCACCAGGCGGGATCTCCTGGCGCAAGTCGTTTCTCTATCAGAATTACCGCGACCCCGCCTATCCCAGGGTCACCTTCGATGTGCTCGCCGTGCGCACGGCGACTCATAAATACGTCGAGAATGATGGCAATCCGGGCTGGACCCAGCTATTCGATCTGGAGCAGGATCCCTCCGAAGACCGGAACCTAGCCACCGATCCGCAATCCGCCGCCTTGCTTGCAAGCATGAAGGCGGAACTGGAAAAGGTGAAGGCGGACGCCGCTTACACCGCACCGCCGCCGGGTAAACCCGGGAAATGATCCACCCCGTCATGCATCAGTCCATCATTGCCGCCTTCCTCGCCGCCCTCCTGTGCACTCCGGCCGCGGCCGCTTTACGGCCCAACGTTCTGTTCATCTGCGTGGATGATCTCAAGCCGCTGCTTGGCTGCTATGGCGACGCCCGCATCCAAACCCCGAACATCGACCGCCTTGCCGCGCGCGGTCTGCGTTTCGATCATGCCTACTGCAATCAAGCGGTCTGCGCCCCATCCCGCAACACGCTCCTCACCGGCCTGCGGCCGGACCGCATCGGGATCTATGACCTTGCCACCTTTTTCCGCAAGGCCGCGGCCGATGCCGTCACCTTTCCCCAGCACTTCAAGAGCCAGGGCTACCGCTGTGCCGCGCTCGGCAAGATCCTCCATGTCGGTCATGGCAATTCCGATGATCCGCGCTCGTGGTCGGTGCCGTCGTGGCGGCCGAAAGGCGGCCATTTCATCCATCCGCCCGAATCCGCCAAAGGACCGATCACCGAGGCGGCCGACGTGCCCGACAACCGCTACGCAGACGGCATGATCGCCGATGAGGCGATCCGCCGCCTCAAGTCGGCGGCTCCTGACAAGCCCTTCCTGCTTGCGGTGGGCTTTATCAAACCGCACCTGCCATTCTGCGCGCCGGGAAGATATTGGGACCTCTATCAGCGGGAATTCTTCAAACCGCACTCTCTAACCAAACCACCCGAGGGCGCGCCCGCTCTCGCCGCCACCGACTGGGGCGAACTCCGCCAATACGACGCCATCCCGCAGAATGGCCCGTTGCCGGTCGAAACCCAGCTTGAAATGATCCACGGCTATCATGCCGCCGTGAGTTATGTCGATGCCCAGATCGGCCGTGTGCTCGACACGCTTGAATCCACCGGTCTCGCCGGAAACACGGTTGTCGTGCTGTGGGGCGACCATGGCTGGCACCTTGGCGATCACGGTTTCTGGTGCAAGCACACCAATTACGAACAAGCCGCGCGCATCCCGCTGGTCATCGCCGCTCCGGGACTCGCTCCCGGTGCCATTTCCGCGCCGGTCGAGACCGTGGACCTCTATCCGACCTTGTGCGGTCTCGCCGCCATCCCGACGCCGGCCGGTCTCGATGGCTCGTCGCTGGTCCCGTTGTTGAATGAGCCATCGCTGCCGGGCAAGGGCCACGCCTTTCATGTCTATCCGCGCGGCCAGCGCATCGGTCGTGCCGTGCGCACCGCACGCCACCGCCTCGTCGAGTGGAAGGTTCCCGGCGCGGAACCCGGGTCCGCGGAAATTGAACTCTACGATTATCTGAACGATCCCGCCGAAACCCGCAATCTCGCCGCCGAACAACCGGAATCGGTCGCCGCCTTGCGCAAGCTCATCGACGCGCTGCCCGCCGCCAAAGCGCAGTGGAAACCCGCCAGGTGAGAAGGAACGGTTTTTTCCTGTTGCCTCATCGTCCTCCCTGACACAGCGAACCGCGCGCGATCAGGGATTCCGGCGCATTGCTGGGAAAATCGGCCGCGTGATCGATGTGATCCACCGTTGGCCGGACTTGCCTGGGGCATGCCGCCCTGCTCGCCGCCGGGATGCCGGCCAGCCGCTGGTGGCCTGGAAACTGGTTTTCCCCGGCAATCCTCCGGCAGCTTCGTCACGAAACAACAAAAATCCCGCCCCAGAAGGCCCTTGCCATGGATGACTTACGGTCCATCTTGGCCGGATAACCCATCATGCGCACCGCCTTGTTCATGTTCGCCGCCTTGACCCTCGCGGCCCCACTCCGCGGTCAAGGTTGGACTGCGGTGCCGGCGGTGGATTTTTCGCAAATCCAGCTTTCGCAGTTTGCCGACCACGAGCTTGAGGTCCCGTATCATCTCAGGCACTTCGCGCAGGTCGCCAACGCGGTGGTGGAAACTCCGTTCACCGACGGCACCGGCACCTACCTGCCGCGCGGTTTCCTTGACATCAAGGTCAACCGCGAGCCCGTGGACAATAAACCCTACAACGCCCGCATCATGGAAATGCAGGCCGCACTGGCGTATTTCTACACCGCCAACCGGCCGTGGAATCCCTACCGTGGCAATTCCGCGGTGCGCGTCCGGCTCGAGGCCATGCTCCAGCGCTGGACGGAAATGCAGGCCCCGCCGGGCCATTCGTTCGCCGGATTGTTCACCGAATACAGCAGCACCAACTGGGGCCTCGCACCCACCGGATTCGGCGTGCGGCACGCCGCCGAGACGCTTGATCTGGTCATCGACTCCGGCCTGCCATTCGATGCCGTGATTCTGGAAAACTCGCGCGTCTCGCTGCGCCGTGCGCTGATGGCCCTGTTCACCCGCAGCGACATGCGCAATGCTGCCAGGCTCTACAGCAACCAGTTTTCAGGCAGTTATCACGCGGCGCTCATCTATCTGGAAAACTGGCCGGACAGCGAGCTCGACAGTGCCTTCATCGCCGCCATGAATGCCGCATCCACCCAGGACCAGAGTCCCACGGGCTTCTGGTATGAGCAGGGCGGCCCGGACTTCGGCTACACCAATGTCCATGACAGCAACATGCGCATCGCGCTGCCCCGCCTGCGCAACCGCGCCGACCTGATGCCGGTCGCGGTCGGCGATGACACGGAGTGGAACCAGTGGCTGGCCGCGAACCTCGTGCCCCAGCCGGGGGCAGCCACCCGCACGTTCCTGATCAATGCCGGCTTGGAAACCCGCACCTCCGAAAGTGTCAAGTTCCTCTCCTCAAGGCCCTACGCCGAATTCGTTGAGCCCTCGCGAATTTTCTCGCTGAGCGACACCGAATACGCGGCATCGCTCGTCACCCGCCGCAGCCAGGTGCAGTCGCAGTTTGGCAATTGGGGGCCGCTTGCGGTGCCAAGTTCGTCTTCATACATCCCGTCTTTTGTGCACGACGCCGTCACGCCGCTCAACGTCTGGCACCCCAGCGCCGCCCAGCGTGAGGCGGCCCACGCCACCTTGGCATGCCTGAGTCCCACCTCGCTGAACCGCCTTCATCGCGACCCGTATCCCACCGCGTTCACGCTCGCCAAGCGTCCGCAGTATTACGCCGCAGTGACCACGGGCAACATCCGTGTCTCGCGCCAGGTTTACGGCCTCGGACTTCTGTGGAACCCGGCCTTCGGCGTGGCTTTGCAGTCTGTGGCCGGCACGCTCGCATCCAACAACTGGCTTTACGGCACGCGGCGCTCCGGAGCCACCGCCACCTATGAGACCTCCGATATTCCGGCCACCATCACGGCGGGTGGTGGCGTGGTCACCCCGGTCAATGGCGTAACCAACCTGCCGCCGGGTGACATGACCCTGAGTTATGCCTTGGCGGCCTCTGGCACGAACTATGGCCAGAAAACCATCACCCTCGGCGAGTCACGCGTGGATGTTTCCCTCACCCACTCCGGCACCTTCACCGAACTGCTGCCGCTTGCTTACGCCGAAGATGCTGTTCTCAGCAACACCGGCACCCGGCTCACGCTCACCCGGCCTAACGGTTCTTCACTCATCATCGAGGTGACCACCCCCGGAGCCGCCATCAGCACCAGCGGAACCAGCGGCCTGACCAGCGGGCTCGTCCGGCGGCCGGTGACGATCTCCGCGAATGACAGCCTTGGCTACAGCCTTACTGTGAGCGATGCCAATCCGTCGCCGCCGGAAGTCACCAGCCCGGCGTATGGCAGCACGCCGCCGGGCGTGCCCGCCGAGATCGATCTGCGGGCCCTCGTGTCTGATTCGCAAAGCCCGGACAGCCATCTTCGCTTCACGCTCGGTGCGGCAGTGGGCGGAACCGTGGAGATGGCGGCCGATGGCTTCACCGCCCGTTTTACCCCGGCGGGAAACTTCGAGGGAACCCCGTCGTTTGTCTTCACTGCGCGCGATCAGGGCAACGATTCCCGCTTGATCCGGCACTACCGGTTTGAAGCACCGGACAGCGCTGCGGATGGTCTGGCCACTGATGCTTCGGGCTCCGCGGCCAATGGCGAACTCTCCGCGGCGGGCAGCGGCAGTGCGACCTATCAGAATGATGCACCGCCGGTTTTCCCCGCGGGCGAGAGTTACTCGCTGCGCCTTACGGAGCCGTCTGCGGCTGATTATGGCCGCCTCAGGACCAGCCTTGCCACAAGCACCCGTGATCTGAGCAATCAGGATTGGACGGCTTCGCTGTGGTTCAAGCGGGCCACCGGAAACACCCATGATTTCCTGTTTTATATCGGCAGCGGCAATGGCTTTAGCGGCGATGGCCACGAATTGGAAGTCTTCGCCCCCGCCAATGCCAACACCTTGCGGATGCAATACTGGGACGGCGCAAACGTCCGCCAGGCCGAGCTCTCCAGCACCGCCACCGCTGCGGTCGGCCAATGGCATCATGCCGCTCTCGTCTGGCAGGCGGGCGGCGGTGGACAGGGCACTCTCACGCTTTACCTGGATGGTGCACCAGCTGGCAGTGCCTCTTTCGCCGCGGCCTTCAAACAAAGCTCGCCGATCGTGTTCGGCGGCATCCAGAGCACCGCCACGGACGCCCGCAATCTCAACGGCTCGCTCGACGACGTGGCGGTCTATTCCTCCGCTCTCGATGCGACGGAAATCGCCAGTCTCGCGCTCCAACCCGTTGCCAATCACGCTGGCCTAGAGTCCTCCGGCACCATCCAAGTGCTGGTGGACCCATTGGCCGCCGACCTTGACGGGCACTGGATTTTCGAGGGTACCCTCGTCGATGTCTCCGGCCGCGCATGGGCCTTGTCGCCCTCCGCTGGAGCCGCGCTCGCCATGGATCGGCAAAAACAGGGCACCGCCTCGCTGGCGCTTCCGGCTGGGAGCGATTACGCCGCCTCAGACGTTCCCATTCCGCTGGGCGATGTCTTCACGCTTTCCTCATGGGTCTATCTGCCATCCGGCGAAAACTCGATCCGCACCATCGCCGCGAACTCCGGCAGCGGTTTCAACGCGAATGGCTTCCGCTTGTTCGTCAATCGCTTCAATGCCGCGAATGCCGAGCTGGTCCTGGAGACCGGCAACGGCTCACAATCCACCATCATCGTCTCTCCTGCGGGCACCGTCGCCCTCGACCGCTGGCAGCATGTCGCCGCGATGGTGGACCGCGCGTCAGGAACCGCCACTCTCTATCTCAATGGCCAGCCGGTCGCGGCGGGCGCGGTGCGCACCGATTTCAACAACAACGCCCAACTCGCTCTCGGCGCCATGATCGGTGGCATTCATGGCTTGCGCGGAAACCTTGATGATTTCCGGATCTATTCCAAGTTGCTCACGACCGCAGAGCTAGGTGCGGTTTTCGCCGCCTCCAATGACCCTCCGCTCATCACTCCACCCGCCTCATTCGGCATGGTTGCCGGCGCGACCAGCGCTGCCTTGATCGTCGGGCTGGACGATGAGGAAAGCGGACCGGGGAACCTTGTTCTAACCGCCATCTCCTCGGATCCCACACTGCTGCCTGCGGGAAACATCATCCTCGGCGGCAGCGGCGCTGCCCGCACCATCACCCTCAATCCCGTCGCATGGAAAGCAGGGGTGTGCACCGTCACGCTCACTGCCAGTGACGGGGTGGCCACCAGCGAGGCCGGCTTTCAGCTCACCGTCAGCAACAATGGTTACCCTGCCTTGTGGACCACCACCACGGCAGGCGCGCCGCTCGCATGGTCCACACCGGGGAATTGGTCGGCGGGCATTCCGCCCTACCCCGGAACCGCCTGTGACCTCGATTTCCTCAGTGGCACCGAAACTTCATCCGGCACGATCATCGCCGTTCAGGATCTCGCCGCGCCCTTTGTGGCGCGCTCCCTGAGGCTCGGCGGAACCGGTTCCGCCACCCTGCGGATCGAGGGCTCCCCGCTCTCGCTGGTGGCCAATGGCACCGGGACGCCGGCCATCATGCTCGACTCCAGCGGTGCGATGATTCACTTGTTAGATACTCCGCTCCAGCTCGCCGGCAACTGCGCGGTTTCCGGCAATGGCGATGCCGCATTCGAGTTCCGTGCCCCGCTTGGCGGTGCCGGCGGACTGGTGAAAACCGGCACTTCCTCCATCACCCTCTCGGGTGCCAATGATTTCAGCGGCTTTGTCTCGATCCAGTCCGGCGTGATCCGCGCCGCCAGCAACGCCGCGCTCGGCACCGGCACCACCGGGACCACCGTGC
>JBGSUP010000055.1:0-1727 GCA_041753485.1 Akkermansiaceae bacterium | reverse complement strand
CGAGTTTCCAGGCGATGGCCGCGGCATGACAGGCGACGTGGCCATGGCGCGCGACTGTTGAGTTGCAGGCGGGCTTGGCGCGGGATTTCACACAATCGAGGAATTCGCGGACGTGCTTGTCGGGGTTGGTTCCCCCCATTGGCGCGGGCATGCCTGCGGCCAGCAGCGCGGGATCCGAAGTGGCGATCTTACCAAAATCGCCGGCTTCCACCCAGCCGCCCTCGCCTTCAAAACGCACCGGACAGGTGCCGAAACCCAGCCAGTCACCCTCGCCCTTGAAGCCTGCCAGACGCATCACCAGCTTGATGCCATCGGCATAGCGGGCGTGGATCGTGCCGCCATCCGCCTCGTATTCCATCGGCGCGGTGCCGTCGGCAGAGGCCGCCCACTGGCAGAGATCGACGGTGTGTGACCCCCATTCGAGCACTTTGAAACCGGCGGCCAGGCCGCGATGGCCCCGCCACCGGCCATCGACGTAATTCTTGTTGTAGGGGCGCACGGCGGTCGGGCCGAGCCAGCGGTCCCAGTTGATCTCCTTGGGGTCGGGCTCGGGCTCGCCGGGCAAGTCCGGGAGGTCGTTTTGCGGTTGGATGATGCCGGCATGCAGGGTCTGCAGTTTGCCGAGCTTGCCGCCGCGTGCGAGATCCACCGCCAGCCTGAAATTGTCCACGTTGCGGCGCTGGGTGCCCGCCTGATAGACGCGGCCGTGACGCAGGATCGCCTCATCGAGTTCCCGGCATTCGTCGATGGTCATGGCACAGGGTTTTTCCGAATAGACGTCCTTGCCGGCCGCCGCCGCAAGCATCGAGGCGGGGGCGTGCCAGCGATCGCCGGTGGTGATGAGCACGGCGTCGATGTCCTTGCGGTCGAGAATCTCCCGCATGTCGCCATGGGAGGCGCAGTCCTCATTGGCATAATGGCGGTTGACGGTGCGGCGGACGATCTCGCGGCGTGATTGCTGGACGTCGGCCACGGCGACGAAGCGCATGTCCGCCTGGGCGAGGAATGATTTGAGCACTTCCCGGCCGCGCGGGCCGATGCCGATGCCGCCGCAGACGATCTGGTTGCTGGGTGCGACGTTGCCGTTTCTGCCGAGCACGCTTGCCGGAATGATCGCAGGCATTCCGGCGAGCCATGCGGCTTTTTGGATGAAACTCCGGCGGCTGGTCTGATGAGTCATGGCAACGTCCGATACGGGTTGCCAGGAGCGGATGTTTCACCCGGTGACAGCAGTGATTCCTGCGTGACTCGTCGCCGTGCCGGCGACATCCTGTGCCCGTGCCGGATTCTCTCCCACAACGCTTTGGTGGCATCGCGCGGCTATATGGCCAGCCGGCTCTGGAACGGTTTTTGAGCGCCCGAGTCGCCGTGATCGGCGTCGGTGGCGTGGGCTCGTGGGCGGTCGAATCGCTGGCACGCTCCGGGGTGGGAGGCCTCACCCTGGTGGATCTGGATGAAATCTGCCTGACCAATGTGAACCGCCAACTGCACGCGATGGACGGCCAGATCGGCCGCCAGAAAACCGAGGCCATGGCCGAGCGCACCCGCGCGATCCACCCGGCGGCCGAAGTCATGATCGTGCCGAAGTTTTTCAACGAAAGCTCTGCGGCGGAAATCCTCGCCGCCGGCTTCGATGCGGTGATCGATGCGATCGACAGCACGCGTCACAAGGCGCTGCTGCTGGACGAGTGCCGCCGCCGCGGGATTTTCACCGTCACCTGCGGCGC
>JBGSUP010000054.1:0-3355 GCA_041753485.1 Akkermansiaceae bacterium | reverse complement strand
ATGCCGTCGGGCTGGATCTCAGGGGCGATCATGCGCCAGGCCATCGCATCGCCGCAGCGGCCGAAGCCGGCCTGCACCTCATCGAAAAACAGCAGCATGTCGTGCTTTTTGCACACGGCCGCCACCGCGCGCAGGAACCCGGGCGTGGCCATGTTCACGCCACCCTCGCCCTGGACTGGCTCTAACAAAACTGCGGCGGTTTCCGGATGGATTCCGGTTTCGAGCGCGACCGTGTCGTTGAAAGGCAAATGGCGAAAGCCCGGCAGCAGCGGATCGAAGCCTTGCTGGATCTTCGCCTGGCCGGTGGCGGACATCGAACCGAGGGTGCGGCCGTGGAACGACTGGCGGAAGGTGATGACTTCGAAACGCGGCCTGCCATCGGCCTGCGGGCGCTTGTGGCCGAAGCGGCGCGCGGATTTGATCAGCCCGTCGTTTGCCTCCGCGCCGGAATTGGAGAAGAAGATTTTTCCCGGGAGGCGCACGTGGTGGGTGTTGATTTCCTCCGCGAGTTCGGCCTGTTTCGGGATCTGATAGAGATTGGAGCAATGAATCAGTTCGCCCGCCTGGTCACGGATCGCCTCGACCAGCCGCGGGTGGCAGTGGCCCAGCGAGCAAACGGCGATGCCGGTGCAGAAATCGAGGTAACTTTTCCCGTTTTCATCCCACAGCCGGCAGCCGGCCCCGCGCACCGGGGCAAGCGGAAATCGCCCGTAGGTGGGGAGAACGTGCTGCTGGAAACAATCGGCGGTACTCATGCAAGGGGCGGAGACTAGCGCCGATCCCCGGAATCGCAAAGCGGGAATTCGGTGGAGGAAAGACCGCGATCAGTCGAGTTCCTTCTTCGCCAGCGCCTCATCAAGGTGCTTGAGGAAATCCCCGGTCTTGGGGAACTGCGAGGCGAAGAAGCGGGTGAATTCCCTGCCCTCGGAATCCAACAGAACGACGGTGGGGAAACCCTCGATCTTGTACTTTTCAGCCAGCGGTTGGTTTTTCTCGCTGAGCTCCTTGTCGCCCTTCGGAAAATCGAGTTCCACGAGGACGAATTTCTTCGAAGCGGCGTCGATGAATTCCTTGGTTGAAAACACGTTCTTGCGCATGGCGATGCATGGCGGACACCAATCGGAGCCGGTGAACTCGACGAGCACGGACTTTTTCTCCGCCTTGGCCTGGATGAGCGCCTTGTCGAGATTGGTGGACCAGCCTTCGGGCGTGGTGGCGAAGGCGGAGGCGGTGAGGGCGGCGATGCCGAAACTGGCGAGCCAGGTGATTGCTTTCATGGTCCAGGTAAGCGTTTCCGCCGCCGGCTTTATTCAAAAAACTTGGCCGGGCGTGCGAATTGCCGCTAGCCACTGGCCATGCCTGACTTGCCGCGCCTGATTCTCGCCACCCGCAACGCCCACAAAACCGCGGAAATCCGCGCCATGATCGGCAGCCGCTTCGAGGTGCTCGATGTGACCAACTTTGCCGAATGCCCGGAAATCGCGGAAACCGGCGATACCTTTCTCGAAAACGCCCGCCTCAAGGCGTTGGGGATCAGCCGCGTGCTTGCGGACTGGGTGCTCTCCGACGATTCCGGGCTGGAAGTCGATGCGCTGGCTGGTGCGCCCGGCGTGTGGTCGTCGAGCTTTGGCGGCGAGGAAGGAAATCATCCCCGCAACAATGCCTGCCTGTTGGAGGAAATGGCCGGAAAAAGCCAGCGCCGTGCGCGTTTCCGCTGCACCATGGTGCTGGCGCGGGATGGCCGGGAAGTCGCATATTTCAGCGCCACCGTCGAGGGCCGGATCCTCGAGGCTCCACGTGGCGGACACGGCTTCGGCTATGATCCGCTGTTCGTTCCGGACGGCCATGAGGCGACCTTCGCCGAGCTGGGCGAAGACGTGAAAAACACCCTCAGCCACCGCTCGCGGGCGCTGGCACAGGTCATCGAATTCCTCGAACGCAGCGTGTGAAATCAATTTACATCTCTTAAGCAATTGCTACCCTGCCGGTCGTGAAAAAGCTCGTCCTTGCCCTGCTCGCGTTGCTCCCCGCAGTCGGCGGCCTGGTTTCCTGTTCCAGCCAGGTGAAGGCCCGCAAGCCGGTGAGTTACCGCTTCGAACACGGCCGCACCGCGCTGTTGAAAAATGGTGTCGCCTACGCCCCGCGGAGCGCACCGGCAGAGGTTAAACGCGCGATCGCCGCCGGCAATCACCTCCAGGGCAAACCCTACAAGTGGGGCGGCGGCCATGCGAAGCATCAGGATAGCGGCTACGATTGCTCCGGCACCGTTTCCTATGTGCTGCGCGAGGCCGGACTGCTGCGGGGTTCGCTGCCATCCAGCGGGTATTTCAAGTATGGCAAAAAAGGCGAGGGTCGCTGGATCACGGTTTATATCCGCAAAGGCCACGTGTTTCTAACCGTCGCCGGACTCCGGCTTGATACCGGCGGCCCCGGCAACCGGACGGGCCCGCGCTGGAAACCCGAGACCCGCCAGAGCGTGGGTCACGTGATGCGTCATCCGTCCGGGCTCTGACGGATCGTTAGAACTCCGCCACACACTCCGCCAGGGAGCGGAAAATCCGGTCCGCCGGCGCGAAATCCAGACCCATCGTCACCCGGTTGGGCACCGCCCACACCCGCATCCCGGCGGCCTTCGCCGCATGCACGCCATTGAGCGAATCCTTGATCACCAGGCAATCCCGTGGCTCCACGGCAAGGCACCTTGCAGCCGCCAGAAACAAATCCGGCGCCGGTTTGATGCGCGGTGCATCGCCCCGGCAAATGGTGGCCGCGAAATGCCCGGCCAGCCCGAGTTTATCCAGCCAGCCATCCACCCAGCGGTGCGAGGAACTGGAAACCACCGCCGCCGGCAAGCCCGCCGCCGGCAGGCATTCGAGCATCGCCCAGACGCCGTGCATCGGCCCTTCACCACTGAGTTCCGCCATGATTTCCTGCTGCCGCCGGGCATCCAGATCGTGCCAGTCGAAGGCCAGGCCGGTGAGCTCCTCCAAGTGCGTTTTCGGCGACCAACTCGCGAAATCCGAGCCGATGCAGCGGGTGTAAATCTCGAGCGGCAGATCGTGGGCGTGCGCCTCGAACACGCGTTTCCACGATTGATAGATCGCCCACTCGGTGTCCACCAGCACCCCGTCGAAATCGAACAACACCGCCGCGAAACTCATGCGCCTCCCATGCCCGCTGATCCGCCGCGGGGCAAGCCTGGATCACGGCGGATTCCCGCTCACCGCAACACCGCCAGCGGCGGAAACGGCTGATCGGAGACAATCCAATCCTCGTTCTTGTCCACGAAGGTCTTGAGCGCCCACTCGCTGGGCAGCAGCACCACAAGCCAGCCGTTCGAATCGCGGGCGAGCGC
>JBGSUP010000053.1:0-6636 GCA_041753485.1 Akkermansiaceae bacterium | reverse complement strand
GAACGCGGCCTTCGCAAGAGTGTTGCTGCTGTGCGGGCAGTCGCGATACACCGCCCAGAGCACATCGCAGTTGCGAACCAGCGCGTTGTAGGAGCTTTCCTCCGGGATCCGCTTCGGGTGGAAAACGATTCTCGAGTCTTCACGGACCGCCTGCTTGATGAACTCTCTCTCGTGCTCGGGAAATTCTTCCCAGCGGAGCGAGCCGGCTAACAGAAAAGTCGCATCCAGCCCGGGCTCGGACCGGGCGAAGGCGATCATCTCCGCCACTCCCTTGCTGGGACGCAAATGCCCGAGGAGTCCGAGGACCGGGCGCTTTTTCGGCACCAGTCCGAGCTGGCCGGGCAGCGGATCGTTCTCGTCCATGCTGCAATCGGTGATGTCCGGCAGGAACGAAACCGGCTTTCCGGAAAATTCCGCCACGGCATCCATCATTTCCTCATCGAGCATGAAAATGCGTTCCAGCAATGGCTGGTGGAAAAGCAACTCCACCTTGCGCCTGAGCTTGCAGCGCTGGAGATGTTTCCCGGAGTGGAAAATGCCTGCCTGCACATACAGCCCGGCGGCCGGAAGACCCAGCGTGGAAATCACCCGCGCGGAGATCTTGCTCTGATTCTCGTGGAAACAGCCGATGAAGACCCGCCCACAGCGGCAGCCCAGTTCTTTCTCCGCCGCCCGCATCGCCTTGGCAAGTCTCCGGGCGAACAGCCGCCGTGTCACCGGAGTGCCCAGAAGCTGCCGCTTCTTCATCCATGCGATCGTCGGAATCTCGCGCCACACCACTCCCGGCGGCAGCGGGTCGAGCGCAGGCGGCTCCGGACTCAAAACCACCAGCGCCAGACCCTCGCCGGAAAAGGCGAGCACATACTCCCGCAGATAGGTCGGATGGTGGCCGCTGGTGTTCCAGTCGATCAGGACAATGGCGGCGGCTGCTTTGCGATGGAGGGTCATGAAAGATGAATGAATGAATGAATGAATCAACGCGGTCCGCGCAAACGGACTTTCTGTGAAAACTTGGCGACCAGTTCACCCGGCCAGTCGAGTGGATGCAGGCGCCGGATCGCGCGCCGGGAATGAATCAACTCGCCGGCTGCGGCCGTTCCGGCCGCCGTGGGGCGCTCGCCGATGAGCCCCGCGACTTGGGGGAAGGTGGAGTAATCCGCCAGCACCCTGCGCCGCGCCTCAATGATGGCGGGCAAGCGCTTTTCATAGCCGTCTTCCGCGGTCAACGAACGAATCCGGGCAAGGGACGCATCGTAATTCTTGAGATCGATCAACACATAACTGTCCGTGGGAAAGTAATCTTCCAGATTGGTGCAGCCGAAGTAGATCGGCAGGGAGTATCCGAGGAAGGCATCGGCGAGTTTCTCGGTCCAGTGGTGCGGACAGGAGTGGTTCTCGCTGACGAGGTGGTAGCGGTAGGGATCGATGGCGTCCGCCTTGTTGTCGAGGTGGCCCATGCCGTAGCCGAAGACGTCGAGTTCCGGGAGGTCCTGCATCAGGCGTTTGGTGAAGGCGAGGCGCTGCGCGTGCAGCGTGTGCCGCATCGCCTTGGCCGAGCAGACGGTCGAAAGGACTTTGGTTTTCTCCGGCGGCGGCGTGTTGACGAGGGAATCGTAGGTGCCGCGATGGTCGGAGCCGCCATAATACCAGAGCAGCCCGGGCTGGCGGCGGATGACGCCGGGGTGCCGGATGGCCCACGGTTCCTGGCCGGTGAGGACATGGGCGAACTGACCAAGGTAGCGCCTGCCGTAACGCGTGATGGACGAGGGCTCACCGGTGATGAACAGCGTGTTTTCCCTGGCACAGCACAGTGACTCGACCGGTGAATCCCGCGGCAAGTCATCATAGACCACGAGCCAGTCATAGTCGCGGCAGTCGCGGTCGAAGATAAAGCGGCAATCTCCCCAGACCGGCTCGCGCTTGGGAAAACGGCGCAGGTAATCGCTGCCGACATTGCCGTCCGGCAGTGTGACGCGTGAGAGGAATTTGACTCGGATGGACGGACTCATGCGTCTGGCAGCCATGCCTTGACCAGATGCGCGGCGCGGCAAGCGTAGGTGTGATCCGCCATCACCCGCTGGTGGCCGGCCATCATGATGGCGGCAGCCTGGGCGGGCTCATGAAAGAGCGTGCGGGTCTGGCGGGCAAGATCGTCCATGCTGCGGTAGGCGATGATTTCACGATCCGGAGCGAAGGAAAGCGCCAAATCCGCCGTGTGCGGGTATGTGCCAAGACCGCCGCTTGCCGGGACTTCATACGCCCGCAGATTGAGTCCGTTCACGGTGTTAGGTGCCTGCAACAGGTTGAGCACGCCTTGGAAACTTCCATACATCCGGGCGGATCCGGCTGGAGAGATCCGCCTGCGCCGCCAGAAGCGCAGCCCTGCGGCCGCGCCCGGGCCATAGGCCGTGACGGCTCCGCCTGCATCCCGGAACCGGCACATCAAGTCCCGGCGTTCAAGCGTGTTGTTACCCAGAAAAACCAGGCCTGTCCGGCGTTCCGTCCACGGGATGCCACGGTTTGGAAAGCGCGTCGGATCGACCGCCAGAGGCAGGAAGTCCAGCTTCGCACCAGCTCCGCGGTATGCCGCCTCCAGCACTTCAAGCGTGGCGCTGTCAAAGGCATGCACGCCATCGAGATTCGGCAAGGCCTCCGGCGGCAACCCCGTGATGTGATCCGCGAGCCAGGCAACGAGCGGCACGCCGGGACCTGCCGCCTCGCGCAACGCGCGCTCGGCGGTTGCCGGCAGACCCGCGTAATTCAGCAACACCATCAGCTCCGGCCTGAAGTCCGAAACAAGCGCCGCGCAGCGTTGCAGAGTGGCATGGTTTTTCCAGAGCTTGCCACCACCGCGCCATTGTTCGAGTCGCTCGCTCCAATTCCAACTGCGCAGCGCGACGGCATGCGCGTCACAGCCGATCTCCTTGAATCCCGCAAGCAGGTCCGCACACCAGGTGTGAACCTGGCCTCCCTTGTGAATGATCAGTATCCTGCGAACCTTGTGTTTCATCGCTTCTTTTCATTCAGCAGCTTGCAAACGATCTCCGCGCAGCGGTCGGCCTCGCGCAGAGGACTGGGAACCGATCCCAAGCGCCCGCTCTCCAACCATCCGGCCATGGTCGTTAGAAAACCGTCGGCAACAAGCCCGTCGATGCCTCGAAGCACCCGGGAGTCCGCAGTCAAACGCGGCAGCGGCAGCAGACCGACCCTCGCGCCGCTGGTAAGTGCCTCGTAGATCATCGAGACGGAATCCTCGGTGACCCAGACTTCCTTCGCCCGGCCGAGCATTTCCGGCACCCAGCCGGGCGGGGTTTGCTCGTGGGAAATGGCGCGGATACCGGGAAGCTTTTCACGGATTTGATCGAGAAACCCCGCCGGCGTGCGGCGCGAGTCGGTGAGTTCCCAAGCGCCGCGGTCGGTGGTTTTTGCCAGCATGTCGAGCAGGGCCGCGCCATCCCAGCCGTGGGTTTTGGACGGGCCACCGATCAGGATCAACTTGCCGGATTTCCCGCCGCTACCCGGCACCACGCGGTTGATGGCACCGCGCGTCAGGATGACGTTTGATCGCTTGTTGCCCGAGGGGAAATCGTGGGCTGGCGCGATGCAAAGGTCGAACCAGGAAAGCGGCAGGCTCGGCTTCATGAGAACGATGCTTCGGGCGGCATGTTTCCGCGCCAGCCAGAGCAGCGGCAGGTGCGTGGCGTGGCCTGCGGCAAGAATCAGATCCGGTCTGGGCAGGACCCCGGCCGCCTCGCTGGCGGCGCGGATGCGCTTGAAGACGCCGCGTTTCCCAGCCAGCGGGATCCGGTGGGTGGCGCATGTCACCCGTCGGCCGATCGCCTCGGCCAAGCCGAGCGATTGGTTTTCGTGGCCGGGCTTGCCATCACAAATCAACCAGAGAACGAAGGGCGGCTTCACGGCACGGGGAACTTGCTGCGGGATTCGGCGGGATCGAATGACATGGGACTCGCGGGCTGGTCTCCAGCGTTGCAGGGAAAGGGAGGCCTAGGCAAGCCTCGCGCATGCCGGAGGTGAACGGCCCCGCCGCCCGCTCCATGCGGCATTCTGGCGGACCTCACGGGTTGCACAGTGTTTCGGAAGATCCGTTGCCTGATCACAGGCGACGCCTGAAGTCCCGGCCGGCTAAAAGAATCAATTCGACCTACGACGAATCCGCGCCAGACTCTCGGGGCGTGCCTGCTGATCCATCCTCCGCCGGCGTTCCGCCCTGCTCCGCAAGACCGCGCGGCTGGCGCTCATGGCTGCGGCTGCCGTGGGATCTCATCGCGATGGCTGGAGGATTGCTCTACTGGGGGGTGTTCGGTGGTTTGCTCACCCTGCTCGGCGGGCCATTGCATCTCGTTCTACCCCGGGCCACCGGCGAGCGCCTCGGCCGCTTCCTGCTGCATCATTTGTTCCGCTGGTTTGTGGTCTATCTCCGGCTCGCCCGATTGGTCCGGGTGGAAAGCGAGGGCCTCGGGAAACTGGGAACATCCCCGGGACCCGCCATCGTGGCACCAAACCACACGTCGCTGTGGGATGCGGTGTTCATCATCGCCCGCCTGCCGCGAAGTGTCTGCGTGGCCAAGAAGGCGATCTTGCGAAACCCGGTGCTCGGCGGAGGTGCGCGACTCGCGGGATACATTGCCAATGACAGCCAGACCCGCATGATCCGTCACGCCAGCCAGGCGCTTCGCGCCGGCGGCCAGCTTCTGTTGTTTCCCGAGGGCACCCGGACCAAGCCGGACGCCCCTTGGATCAATCCCCTGAAAGGCGGCTGTGCCATCATCGCGCTGAAGAGCGGCGCACCGGTCTATCCGGTATTCATCCGCAGCAACACGCGCTTCCTTGAAAAAGGCTGGCCGCTGTGGAAACCTCCGGTGTTCCCCATCCGGATCCGCATCGAGACCGGCCCGGCGCTTTTCCGGGTGCCGAATGAATCCGCCCAGGCATTCACCACACGACTTCAGGAGGTCTTCGAACACGAACTCGCCAAACCGGACCCGCTCCGTCGAAAAAGCTCTTCCTTCCGGTGAGACGCCCCGGGACGCTTGCCCCCGCCCGGTCCGGCCGCTACACCTCGACCAGCGATGGCTCCACGTCCCCTGATCCTCATCCCCAGCTACAACACCGGCCGCATCCTGCGCGAAACCGTCGCCTCCGCCCTGCCGCTCGGAACGCCACTGTGGGTCGTCATCGACGGCTCGACGGATGGCTCGCCGGACGCCTTGCGCGATTTCCAAACTTCGCAAAACCCGGATTTCCGGATGATGTTTCTGGCGGAAAATTCCGGCAAAGGTGCGGCCATTCTCCACGCCCTGCGCGAGGCCCTGCGCGCCGGCTTCACCCACGTTCTGACCATGGATGCCGACGGCCAGCACCCGGCGGAGCGGATTCCGGCGTTTTTAAACCTCTCGGCCGACCACCCCGAAGCAGCCGTGCTCGGCACCCCGGTGTTCGACGCATCCGCCCCGGCAATCCGCGTCAACGGCCGCAAGCTCTCGAATTTCTGGGCCGGTCTCGAAACTCTCGGCTGGGGCTTGGGCGATTCACTTTTCGGCATGCGCGTCTATCCGGCGGCCGACCTTCTCGCGGTGATGGAGGAAACCCGCCACGCACGCCGCTTCGATTTCGACCCCGAAGTGGCAGTGCGCCTGGCCTGGCGCGGCGTGCCCATGCTGCAACTGCCCACGCCCGTCCGCTACCCCGCCAAGGATCAGGGCGGCGTCTCGCAATTCCGCTACCTCAGGGACAACCGCCTGCTTGTTTGGATGCATTTCAGATTGCTCGGGGGCTTCCTCCGCCGCCTGCCGGTTCTCATCGCGCGCGGCCGCAATCCCTTGGCCAACCACTCGTCCGAAATCCCGTGACCAGCCCCACCCTTGGAGAAATCCCCGCACGGTTCCCCCGCCGCTGGGACCGTCACTACGCCGCCTCCAAGCTGCGGACCGACCCGCTCTACGCCGCACTCGCGCACGACCTGCGTGACTCGCAACTCCCGCTGCTCGATATTGGCTGCGGCCTTGGGCTTGCCGCGCTTTACCTGCGGGCCCAGAACTTCACCTTTCCGATCCACGGTCTCGATTACGACGCGCGTAAAATCCGATCCGCCCGCGCCGTGGCCGATGCCGCCGCCATTCCCGCACTCACCTTCTCCCAGCACGACGCCCGCAGCGGCCTGCCTGCGCACCAGGGCAACGTCTGCATCCTCGATATTCTCCAGTTTTTCGACGCCCCGGATCAGGAAACCCTGCTCCGTCTCGCCCTCACGCGCGTCGCGCCGGGCGGCCTGCTGCTCATCCGCTCCGGCATCCGCGATGATTCCTGGCGCTTCAAAATCACCGTCGCCGGCGACCTGCTGGCCAAGGCCAGCCGCTGGATGAAAGCCGCGCCCACCCACTATCCGACAGTCGCCGATTTCAAGAGGATCCTGTCACCCTCCGGTGATCTGCAGATCCACCCGCTATGGGGCCGCACGCCCTTCAACAATTACTGGATCGCGCTCCGGCGCGGCTGACCATTTTCCATGCTTGGCAGCTCGCCGTTTTCACGAAACACTTCCGACATGCAAACCGCACCCTATCTTAAAAAACTCTTCGATCTCTCTGGAAAAACAGCCGTCATCATCGGTGGAAC
>JBGSUP010000052.1:0-4618 GCA_041753485.1 Akkermansiaceae bacterium | reverse complement strand
TTCCTCATCCAGCAGGTTGGCGGCGCGGCGCAACTCATCGCCTTGCGGCGTGCAAACCTCCAACTCTCCAAGGACCACGGTGGGTGGATCCTGGGCAAACACGGATTGCGTTTTGGTCTTCATTCCACCCGACCTCAGCGATAATCGCCCCCTTTGTTTAGCCCAAAGCGCTTCCTTTTTATTGCAGAACCCATGCTGGGCTTTTCAGATAAAAAAACCGTGCCAGGCAGCGGGCGAAATCCAAAATTCACTTGCCGCTATCGTAGTCGGGTCAGGCGTGGGTTTTCGCCAGGCATTTCAGTTCGAGACCGATACGGAATTCGTCGGCATCCGAGGAAGAAGTGCCGAGTTGAGAGGGTGAAGTGAGAAGTGGGGATTGTGGGGGACGCTGCTGCCGCTCTGGTGGGTGGAGTCTGGGGCGGACTGGGATTCCGGTTAGGGGTGGCGTGGGTTGTTCATGGACGGGCGGGGGTTGGGGTTTTATCGTGAACAAGGTAGCGCGGCCTCGATGCAGGCCGGGGAGATTGGAGATTTCGGCGGGAAAACATGGCAGTGCGAGCGACAGGTGAAGACTGCCATGGGATGGGGATTCCGGCGATCGCTGGAAGTGCATGGCACATGACTGTGGAGTCGTGACAGGGCGAGGGCTTTGTTGAAATCCGTTCTTGCGGAAGCGGGAGTGGCTGGATGTGGGAATCGCCTCCGGATTGGTGCGGGACGGAAATGTGAAAGCGGTGGATCTGGCGGAAGTGGCTGGCCGGGCTCTGTTTGTGCCTGGGTATTGGTGGAAGGGTGAAAAGAACCGGGCGGCCCGGACGCAGAAACTACCCGGACTGGAAGGATACAAGCGGGGGTTTCAACTTGGGTGGAACGAGAAAGTCACCGGGCGACGACCCAAAGTGGCGGCATTGGTGAAGGCGCTGGCCAAAACATAACACCCGTGTGCGTCTGGCGGCGGTCCCTCGGCGTGTCGAGCGCCCGGAAGAATTGTTCTAGTCGCGGCCCAAGATCACTGCCGTCCTCCTGCTTCCGTTAGCCGACGAAGTCCGTGAACACATCCCGCCCGAAAAAGCCGGCATCTTCCGCGAACAGGCAGAGCAGCAACCGCACGAGGGAAATCGCCAAATCATCTTGCGGATCGCCCTCATTCTGTCCCCGCCGCCGACCGATCTGTCGCGGATGGGGCGATTTCCGGGATTCAGGCTCACTGGCCGATCACGATTTCGCATTCGGGCAGCTTTTCGCCAAGTTTCTGCAAGCCGGCCGCATCCACTCCGGTCCGCCACAGGTAGAGTTTCCTCAGTTGCGGCATGGAAGCGAGTTTGAGGATGCCCTCGTTGCTCACCTTGGTGCTGTGGAGGTTGAGTGATTCAAGATTGGGCAACTTGGTCAGGGAATCGAGCGCCGCATCGGTTACGGCGGTTTCGGCAAGGCGCAGGGATTTGAGATCCACGGCGTTTGCCAGCAGCCGGGCACCCGAATCGGTGACCATGGTCGATGACAGGTCGAGCGAGACCATGGCCGGCAGCAGCGGTTCGAGCTTGGCGAGGTCATCATCGCCGAAATCCTTGCGCATGCTCACGGCGGTGAAAACCAGTCCGTTGGATTCCTGCGACTCGAAATTCAGTGCCGCCGGAAAATCCGCGCTTAACCGCCCGACTTGCGCCACGAGCGAATCGCGTCGTGCTGCCGCTTGTTTCTGCGACTGTTCGGCGGCGGCTTTCCGTTCGGCGAGCACTTGCGGGGGAACCAGCGTTGCGATCGCGCTTTTCACCTCATCGGTCATCGGCAGGTCGGCCAGCATCGCGTCCGGGGAGGCTCCGCCATCGATCCACCACTTGATGAGAAGCACCTCGTGGTCTTCCAGATCCTTCTTGCCTTCGGGGGGCATGTGTTCGTCGTCGTCCTCGGGAAGATCGATGCGGACGATCATGTTGCTCTCCGCGGACTTGCCGGGAATGACGCCATCGCCTTCCTTGCCGCCTGCCAGCAGCAGGTCGTATTCGTCCATCCGGTATTTACCCTTCTGCTTTTCGGCATTGTGGCAGCTGTAGCATTTCTGTTCGAGAATCGGGACGATCAGCTCGGTGTAAACCACTTGTTTGCCGGGATCCACCGCGCTTGGCTTGGCTTCCTTCCCGGTTTTCACAGGCAGGCCGATGGCCTTGCGCAGCGGATCCGGCGCATGGTCGGTGAGGTAGCCCTTGCCATGGGTGAGCGAAGCGCCGTCGTGGCTGGTGATGGCCATCACCCCGGCGCATCCGAGAAGCAGGATTCGATAGAGCGAAGTGCCGCGGCCGCCGGTGGCATCAACCCAGGTTTTCACCACGAAGGCAGCCACCGCTCCGCAGGCGAAAATGATCCCGCCGTTCCGGTGGCGCTCTGCCAGTTCCTTGTCGTAATCCGGCATGCTGTAATACAGGACGAAGCCCAGCAGCGCCGCGACCACTGCCGAGCACGCGGTGAACAGCATGGGTGCCCGGCTCGATGATCGCACAGGTTTCTTGGAAAACAGGTTGCCGACCTCCATGATGAGCACCCACGCCAGCATCCCGATCGGCAGATGGAGTACCACCGGATGAAAGCGGCCGATGAATTTCGCCACATCCGGCAGGCCGTCCTCCTGGGGTTTGCCGGCCAAAAATGGAAGGGTTGCCAAGGCGGCGATCACAAGGAATCCACTCAAGCCGAGGCAAACGGGGCCTTTGAGTGAACCGCGGTGGGAATTGGCTTTGGTCATGGGCGCGTCTGATTACGTGGCAGCGAGGATTTTCTTTTCGGTCGGAATGTGAAACCGAGCAACTGCCGATTTCCAATTTGACAACTTCCCGCCTTGCGAAAGATTCCCCCGCTTGGAATCGTAGCCGCCAGTCATGCAAATCCGCTTTTTCAGCCCTTGTTTGTTGGCACTCGTCCTTGCGGGATGCGACTCTAGGGTGAAATCATCCGTTGCTCCACCGGCCGCTGAAACGGCGGAAAGCGCGCTTCCCGCGACCGTCTCATTCAACGAACATATCCAACCGGTGTTGTCCGAGTATTGTTACCATTGTCACGGGCCGGATTCCGGCACTCGTGAGCCGAAAAGTGAACCTCTTCGCCTGGACCGTGTGGAAGACGCCTTCGCGCTCCGCCAAAGTGGCAACCCGGTCATCACCAAGGGAAATCCCTCGGAATCGAAAGTCTTCCAGTTGATCAACTCGGCCGATCCGGACATGGTGATGCCCCCGCCCAAGAGCCACAAAACGATGAAGCCGGAGGAGATCGCCCTGATCAAACGGTGGATCGAGCAGGGCGCGGAATATGAAATCCACTGGGCCTTCGCCCCCATCAAGAAACCGGACTTGCCCGCAGCTGGCGAAGGCTGGGCGGCGAATCCGATCGACCGCTTCATCGCGGAAAAACTCGGGCGCTCCGGACTGGATCCGAATCCGCCAGAGGACTTCCGGCGTTTTTACCGGCGCATGCATCTGGACCTCACCGGCCTGCCCCCAGCCCCGGCGAGCGTGGATGCCTTCGTCGCTGCGGCCGACACCGACCCCCAGGCAGCCATTGAAGATGCGGCGGATGATCTACTTGCCACGACCGCCAGCGCCGAACACTTCGCCCGCCACTGGCTTGATGCCGCCCGCTACGCCGATACCCACGGCATCCACATCGACAACTACCGCGCCATCTGGCCCTACCGGGATTGGGTGATCCGCGCCTTCCGGGAAAACATGCCATGGGACCAGTTCACCACCGAACAAATCGCAGGAGACTTGCTGCCGAACCGCTCGCTCGACCAACTCGTCGCCACCGGCTTCGGACGCTGCCTCGCGACGACCGGGGAAGGCGGCGCGATCGCCGAGGAATACGATGCGATCTACGCGAAGGACCGCGTCGAGACCGTCTCCGCGATCTGGCTCGGCCTCACCACGGGTTGCGCCGCTTGCCACGATCACAAGTTCGATCCCGTTTCGACCAGGGAGTTTTATTAGCTCACGGCGTTTTTCCGCAACACGCCGATGTCCGCCCTTGATGGCAACAACGCGGAGCACCCGCCGAACGTGTTCGTGCCGCTGCCCGGGGATCGGAACCGCTGGGCATCTCTCACCGCTGAAATCTCGGAAATCGAAAAACAACTCGCCGCACGCGAAAATGCCGCCCGCCCTGACTTCGATGCCTGGCTGGTGAATGCCGCCATCGCCCCGGACCGCAGCAGCGATTCCACGCTCGCAGTCCATCTTCCGCTCGCCGCAAACGAAGGTCCGATCCGCGGTTTTGTGGATGGCCAGCCACGTGAGTGGCCCGCCGAACTTGCCCGCATCGATGGCCCGTTCGGCAAAGCATCCGTCATCAGCGACACTCCGGTGGATCTCGGCGAAATCGCCGGCTTTTCTCGCGGCGACAGGGTCACCTACGGCGGTTTCATCCTCATCGAGGGTACGCCGACGGGTTCTATCATCGCACGCATGGATCCCGCGCAGTCCCTCCGCGGTTGGGACCTTTATCTGGAAAAAGGCAGGCCCGGCTGCCATGTGATCGACTCCTGGGACAAAGCCGCCAACAAGGTGATCGCGCCAAAGCCTCTCAAACCCGGAAAGTGGCACCATGTCATGGTCACCTTCGACGGCACGGT
>JBGSUP010000051.1:0-3225 GCA_041753485.1 Akkermansiaceae bacterium | reverse complement strand
CATCCGGCAGAACCAGGGCAAACCCTTCTTCTGCATGGTCGCCGAGGCGGCACCTCACGAACCGTTCCAAGCCACCGAGGCCTTGTTGCGGCGGGTCCCCGATGGAATCCGTGGCGGGATCGAACTCACCGAGAAGATTGTGAGAGAAAAGACCGCTGAGTTCGCACGCAGCGGCAGGATGGACGAGAAAACCCGGGACTACGGCGGCTTCACCGAGGCCGAGCGGCGGGTGGTTTACTCCGCGATGATGATCGGCCTGGATGACAGCGTGGGGCGGGTGCTCGATGCGCTCAAAGAGACCGGGCAGGAGCAGAATACCATCGTGCTGCTGTTCAGCGACAACGGAGCGATGCGCTTCATCCGCGAGGGCAACCTGCCGCTGCGCGCGTGGAAACACAGCATGTATGACGGCGCGATCCGCGTCCCGGGTTTCCTGTCATTTCCCAAAGGCGGGATCACTGCCGGCACCAGCTATGAACCGATGATCCGCGGCATGGATCTCTATCCGACTTTGGCGGCGCTGGCAGGAGTTCCCATCGAGGACCCCGGCGCGCTCGACGGGGTCGATCATCTGCCCGCCATCCTCGGCAAGGCCAAGGCACCCGGGCTCGAGTGGAACGGGATCTTCGTCTATTACGGCGGCTACCGTGACAACCGGTGGAAACTCATCGCCAAGGCCGGTTTTTCCGAACTCTATGATCTCAAGCAGGATCCCTCCGAGACCGAGGATGTGTCGGCGAAGCTTCCCGATGTCACCGAGCGCTTGCGGGCGAAACATGACGTCTGGCTGAAGCAGCACGGCGCCAACGTCAATTACACGCCGCCCGCGCTGCAAGGCCCCCATGAGGCGTGGGCGGATGGCCAGGTTCTCGAAGTGCGTTGGGCGGCTCCGCAACATTCCGCGAAAGCGTGGTTGGGCATCCCGCTCGTGCGTCATGGCCGGGTGAAGGGAAAAGATCCAACAGCCGCGAGTTATGTCTGCACCCCGGGGGATTGTCTGGTCTATGACATGAAGCTCGAAAGTATGAAACCGGGCCAGACCGCCTACATTTCCCCCTTGCGTGGAGAGCCTATTTTCGGCGGCAACCGCGGAACCGGAATCGATGCCAGCGGCACAAGGGTGAGCTCGACGGAAAATCTCCCGGGTCCCTCCAACGAATGGAAACGCTTCGTGCTCGGGCTTGGGAATTCCGCCGCATCCGTCCTCCCCGACCTGCGGTTGGTGATCGAAAGCAAAGTCAAAGGCGATGTCCGCGTGCTGATCGACAACGTCCAGATCCTCAAGCCGGGCGGACAGGTGGTCCCGGTCTGGAACGGTGGAGACGCTCCAGCCGGCCAAACGGCGCTCACGTGCAAGGTGATCGAGTGGCAGCCGGCCAGCCGCTGATAGTTCGAAAACCGGAGGATCGGCTTCCAGCCGGTCTCGGAAGACAGGCATCTTGCCTGCATTTTGCCGGAAGATCAGCCTGGAGGCCCGATCTCCATCACAGCCGGGACGGCTATGCTCCCTTTTTCAGACAGTCTCCCGGAAGCCAGTGACCGGCTTTTGGCGCAAACAATTCATTCTTTTGCGCACGAGCGCATTGCCAGATCCGGGTGCATCCACTAATGCTTCTTGCACTGCAGTTCAAGGTGGTGAGGAAAACCCGTTGAAACCCACTTCATGACATTCGGATGGATCAATTGGGGCGTCGTGGCAATCGTCGTCCTGGGAACGACTTTTTTGGGCCACTTGCTCAAGGGCAAGGCGACTGGCGTGGAGGGATTTTTTCTCGGCGGGCGCAACCTTCCCTGGTGGGCGGTGTCGGCCTCGATCATGGCCTCGCAAATCAGCGCGGTGACGGTGATCGCGGTGCCGGGGGCGATTTTCGCCGAGGGCGGCAACTTGTTATTTCTGCAAGGCACCCTGCTGGGTTTCATCGTCGCCAAGTTCCTGATGTCATGGCTGTTTGTGAAGGCGTATTACGAACGGCATGTTTATAGTCCCTATGAGTTCATCGGCAACCGTCTAGGACCGGGGGCGGCCCACTTGTCGCGCGGACTGTTTCTCGGCGGCGCGGTGCTTGGCCACGGAGTGCGCCTGCTCACCGTGGCGCTGATGCTGGGCGTGGTGGTGGATATTCCCATCGGCCAATCGATCCTGATCATCGGGGTGTTCGCCGTGATCTGGACCCTGATGGGCGGGATCACCACCGTAATCTGGACCGACTTCATCCTGTTCTGCGTCATCGTGGCCGGCGCGGCGGTCTCGGTGCTGGTGATTCTCGGCAAACTGCCGATCGGCCTCGCCGAGGCGGTGCGCGAACTCGACGAGGCCGCTAAACTGAAACTCATTGATGTCTCAACCAACCCCGCCAAAACCTGGACGGTATGGACCGGACTGATATGTTTCGCCATCTTCGAACTGGCGCAGAACTCGGTGGATCAGGTCATCACCCAGCGGATGATGTGCTGCCGGGATTACAAGGAGGCCCGCAAGGCGGTAATCGGGTCGCTTGGCATTGTGGTTTTCACCCTGTTACTCGCGGCCGTGGGCCTCGGGGTGTGGATTTTCTATCAACATCACCCGCCCGCTGCGGCGGCAACCGCCTTTCTTGCCGAACAACCGAGCCGCGCCTTTCCTTACTTCATCATGCACGAGCTGCCGGTGGGCGTGAGCGGATTGCTCATCGCGGGGATTTTCGCGGCTGGCATCTCAACTCTCGATTCGGCGCTGGCGGCTCTCTCTGAAACCACCGTCAACGGCATCTACCTCAAGTGGATCCGTCCAGCAGCGGGCGAGCGGGAATGCCTGCGGATGTCGCGCATTTCGGTGGCTGGCTGGGGGCTGGTGCTCAGCCTGCTCGCCTACCTCGCCGGGCACCTGGTGCGGAACGAGGGACTGCTCAACCTCGCTTACAAGGTGCCGGTGCTGACTTATGGCCCGCTGCTGATGATCGCGCTCTACGCGCTTGCGCGGCGCGGCTCGTTCCCGGCCATCCTGTCCGGCACCACCACCTCCGTCGCCGCCGCTTTAACCCTGATCATCCTCATCCGGCGAAACATCCTCCACTTGGATGAGTTTTGGGTTTATCCAATCAGCTGTCTGGTCTTTGTCATTGTCGCTGGTTTGACGGGAAGTTTCTGCAAACCTAAGTCTCAAAACCTATGAAAACCATCAAACATGCCCATGACTTTGTCGTGGTCGGCGGCGGCCTGGCCGGGCTCTGCGCCGCAGTGACGGCC
>JBGSUP010000050.1:0-3787 GCA_041753485.1 Akkermansiaceae bacterium | reverse complement strand
TCATTGCGCACATCATAGTCGGCCCGGTGGCTGTCGCTCCAACCGATCAAAGCGTCACGGTCAGCGAGCTTCAGACACGGCGGCCACCAGACCAGAAGTGCCACCCAAGTCCCGCCATGATGAACGGCTTGGACCAGAGTGCGGCCCACCGGGCGGCCCGCCCCCAGATAATGTTCCTCATCCAGCAGGTTGGCGGCGCGGCGCAACTCATCGCCTTGCAGCGTGCAAACCTCCAACTCTCCAAGGACCACGGTGGGTGGATCCCGGGCAAACACGGATTGCGTTTTGGTCTTCATTCCACCCGACCTCAGCGATAATCGCCCCCTTTGTTTAGCCCAAAGCGCTTCCTTTTCATTGCAGAACCCATGCTGGGCTTTTCAGATAAAAAAACTGTGCCAGGCAGCGGGGTTGCTTACCGCGTTTCAGCATTGCCGAGTGCGGTGAAACGGATAGTCATCCGTCACATGCAAGCGCTCGCCGCGTCGTTTTTCCTCCAAATGGCGGTCATCCTGGCCGCCTGCCGGGTCGTCGGCTGGCTGGCCCGCCGGATCGGCCAGCCACAGGTTGTGGGGGAAATGATCGCCGGAGTGCTCTTGGGCCCCTCACTGGTCGGGATGTTGTTTCCGGAGGCCAGCACGCGGCTTTTCACCCATGAAACGCGTGGCATGCTCTACATCGGCTCTCAACTCGGAGTCGGGCTCTATATGTTTCTGGTCGGCATGGAGTTCCGGACCGAGTTGTTTCGCAGCCGGGTGCGCAGCGCCGCGAGCGTCTCAGTAGCCGGCATGGTGTTTCCGTTCATCCTGGGCACGCTGCTGGCACCGTGGCTGATTCAGGTGCCGGGCTTGTTTGCCGAAAGCACGCGGCTGCACGAGGCGGCCCTGTTCCTCGGGGCGGCAATCGCCATCACCGCGTTCCCAATGCTGGCCCGCATCATCCACGAGCGCGGGCTGGCTGGCACCTCGCTGGGCACACTCGCGCTCGCCGCAGGTGCCATCGACGACGCCGCCGCCTGGTGCGTGCTTGCCATCGTGCTTGCCAGTTTTGGCGGCGATTCGAACCTCGCCATCACCGCCATCGGCGGTGGCATCCTGTATGCGGTTTTCATGCTCACACTTGGCCGCAGGCTGCTGGGCCACATCGGCCGCATCGCCCTGCGCGATGGTCACGTCACCCCGGCAATGATGGCAGTGATCCTCATGCTGTTTTGCCTCAGCGCGTGGTTCACGGACCAGATCGGCATCCACGCCGTGTTCGGCGGTTTCGTGCTGGGCATCGCCATGCCGCGCGGCCCGCTCACCGAGGGACTGAGCAAGAAACTCGAACCCTTCACCGTGGTGTTTCTCTTGCCGATGTTCTTCACCTTTTCGGGGCTGAACACGCGGCTCGATGTAATGCTCAAGCCCTCGATCCTGCTGATCGCCGTGGCGGTGCTCATCGCATCCACCCTTGGTAAGGGCGTCGCATGTTGGGCCGCAGCACGACTCCACGGCGAGGACAACCGCACCGCCCTCGCGGTGGGAGCCCTGATGAATTCCCGCGGGCTGATGGAACTCATCATCATCAACATTGGCCTGCAAAAAGGCATCATCGGCCGGGAGCTGTTAGCAATCCTGGTGGTCATGGCCATCGTCACCACCCTCATGGCCACCCCGGTTTTCGAGTGGGTCTACGGCCGCCACGCCCGAAAGTCCGGCGATCTCGCCGCCGGCGGCATCGACGGTTAGCCTGCCGCATCACCTGAGTGGTGAGGCGACAGGAAATTGTGGCTGATACCCTTCAAGGGCTGGGTGGTGGAGGACGGCCATCGCTTCCATGACGGCACCAGCCAGCATCAACCCGATGGGGCTTCGCGTGGCTCTATTTCGTGAAATTCCAGGACTTTATGGCTGTTAGAAGAATCTTTCGCTAGAGCCAGCAAGGTCCGCGTGGAGCTCCGCATTTTTTACTTGGCCGGCACTACCCGTGGTAGGATAATATTCCAGCTTCCCACCACATCTTGTTTTGTTTCAAGCACTTCGTGCCTCAACCCCAAGCCGTCGCCCCATTTGAATCAAATTCCGTTCCAATTCCATGAGCGCATCCCCATCCACCCTTGAAACCCCCGTCCGCCGCATGAACACCCCAGCGCCATCCCATAAGGGACTGTCCTTCGAGCCCTGCTTCGCCACACCAGGCAGCTCGCCCTTTGATGAAGTCGAATGGGACCGCCGCACTGCCGAAATCACTGACGACAGCGGCAAGGCGGTTTTCCGGCAGGAAAACGTGGAAGTTCCCGGATCATGGAGCGAACTCGCCACCAAGATCGCCGTCTCCAAATATTTCTACGGGGATGCCTCGCAAGGCAGCGATCCCCACAAGGGCGGCCGCGAACAATCGGTCCGCCAGCTCATCCACCGCGTCACGCGCACCATCGCCGATTGGGGGCTCGAGGACGGTTACTTCGCCACTGCGGCGGGCGCGGAGGTTTTCTATCAGGATCTCAGCTGGCTGTGCCTGCACCAATACGGGGCGTTCAACTCGCCGGTCTGGTTCAATGTCGGGCTCCATCGCCAATACCGTGTCGGCGAGGACCGCGGCGAGGGCGGATGGCACTGGGATGAGGCAGCCGGCAAAGCCCGCCGCGCGGCCGGCCAGTATCACTACCCGCAGGCCAGTGCCTGCTTCATCCAGAGCGTGAAGGACACCATGGAGGACATCATGCGCCTGGCCACCTCCGAGGCCATGCTCTTCAAGTATGGTTCCGGCACCGGCTCGGACCTCTCCACCCTGCGCTCGTCGCGCGAAAAGCTCTCCGGCGGCGGCCGCCCCTCCGGCCCGCTTTCCTTCCTCCGCATCTACGATCAGGTCGCCAACGCGGTGAAATCAGGCGGCAAAACCCGCCGCGCGGCCAAAATGAACACCCTCAAGGACTGGCACCCGGATATCGAGGATTTCATCGAGGCCAAAACCATCGAGGAAAAGAAGGCCTGGGCGCTCATCGAGCAGGGCTACGACGGCTCTTACAATGGCGACGCCTACGGTTCCGTGATGTTCCAAAACGAGAACCTCTCCGTGAGAGCGAGTGATGAATTCATGAAGGCCGCCGTCCGCGGTGACGACTGGTGGACCCGCCGCGTCACCGATGGCGAACCCTGCGAGAGAAAGAACGCGCGCGAACTGCTGCGCAAGATCGCGCTCGGCACCTGGACGTGCGGCGATCCGGGCATGCAGTTCGACTCCACCATCCACACCTGGCACACCTGCAAGGGCAGCGGCCGCCAGCAATCCACCAACCCCTGCTCGGAGTATCTCTTCCTCAACGACACCGCCTGCAACCTCGCCTCGCTCAACCTCGCGCGCTTCCAGAATGCCGACGGCTCGTTCGACACCGACCGCTTCCGCTCCGCCGTTAGATTGTTCATCGTTGCCCAGGAAATCCTGGTGGACCGCGCCAGCTATCCGACCCGGCCAATCGCGGAAAATTCCCACGCCTTCCGCACGCTCGGCCTGGGATATGCCAACCTCGGCGCGCTCGTCATGAGCCATGGTCTTGGTTATGACAGCGATGAGGGCCGGGCCTATGCCGGGGCCATCACCGCGCTCATGACCGGCCATGCCTACGAGGTCAGCGCCGAACTCGCCGCCGCCAAAGGCCCCTTCCCCGCTTATCACGACGCCCGCTATGGCGATGTCACGGAGCCACCGGCTCCGTCCAACGAGCCTGCGATGCTTGAAGTCATCGAGCGCCACTGCGACCACGCGCGCAGGCTCGAAGGCCACGGCGATTGCAGGGCCACGATCGATG
>JBGSUP010000049.1:0-5573 GCA_041753485.1 Akkermansiaceae bacterium | reverse complement strand
GCTCCGGCACCCAAACCCGTCGCCGCAGGCTCGGGCGACGCGCCAAGCCCGCTTGCCGGCATCGGCCAGGCCGTCGATGCCGCAGTCGGCCAGCATGTCAACGAGGGCGACCTCGTCATCACTCTCGAAGCGATGAAGATGTATACCCCCATCAACGCCCCGATGAGCGGAACGATCACCGCCATGCACGTCAAGGTCGGCGACGCCGTCGAAGAAGGCCAGATTCTCTACACAATCGGCTGACCGATTTTTCCCAGCGAAACCATGAACAAACTCTACGAACTCTGGATGACGACCGGCTTCCCCTATCTGCAATGGCAGATGGTGGTGATGTGGGTCGTCGTCGCGGCGCTGCTCTACCTGGCCATTGTCAAGGGCTTCGAGCCGCTCCTGCTCGTGCCCATTTCGCTGGGTGCCCTGATCTCTAACCTGCCAATCCATGACTTCATCATGCAACACCCCGTCGGAGATGAACCCGGCGGACTGTTCTACTACCTCAACCAGGGTATCAAACTCCAGATTTATCCGCCACTTATCTTTCTCGGCGTCGGGGCGCTGGTGGACTTTGGCCCGCTGATCGCCAACCCTCGGACTCTTCTGTTAGGCGGTGCCGCCCAGTTCGGCATTTTCGCGACCTTCCTCGCGGCCCCCATGTTGGGCTTCAATCTCGCGGAATCCGCCTCCATCGGCGTGATCGGCGGCGCGGACGGCCCCACCTCGATCTTCACCGCCTCCAAACTCGCTCCGCATCTGCTCGGGCCGATCGCCGTGGCCGCTTACAGCTACATGGCCCTGGTTCCGCTGATCCAGCCGCCGATCATGAAACTGCTCACCACCGATGCGGAACGCAGGATCAAGATGAAAACCCTGCGCAAGGTGAGCCAACTGGAAAAACTCATCTTCGCCGCCGTGGTGATGTCGTTCTGCTGCATCATCGTCCGCGATTCCGCACCACTGCTCTCCATGCTGTTCGTCGGCAACCTGCTGCGCGAGTGCAAGGTCACCGAACGCTTGGTCAAGGCAGCCCAGAATGAAATCATCAACATCGTCACCATTTTCCTCGGGCTTTGCGTCGGCCTCAAGATGGGCATGGGCGATGGCAGCAAGCATCTGTTTCTCAATCCGCAGACGCTCGGCATCCTGCTCCTCGGCGTGGTCGCCTTCGGCGTCGCCACCGCCAGCGGCGTTCTGATGGCCAAACTCATGAACGTCTTCAGCAAGAACAAGATCAACCCGCTCATCGGCTCCGCAGGTGTCTCCGCCGTGCCGATGGCCGCCCGCGTCTCCCAGGACGTCGGCCAGAAATACGATCCCACCAACTACCTGCTCATGCACGCCATGGGCCCCAATGTCGCCGGCGTCATCGGCAGCGCCCTCGCTGCGGGTTACTTCATTTCAATGCTCAAGTGATCCATGCGCCACCGGTTCCGTTTTTATCCATCATGAACAGTCCATACCCCATCCTCACCCCGGAGGAGGCCGCCGCCTTCATCAAACACGACGAGATCATCGGCTTCAGCGGCTTCACCCCTGCCGGTGCCGCCAAGGTCATCCCCACAGCCATCGCGGAAAAGGCCAAGGCGGAACACGCGGCGGGCCGTGATTTCAAGATTGGTGTCATCACCGGAGCCTCAACAGGCCCATCGCTCGATGGAGCCCTCGCCAAGGCGGATGCCATCAAGTTCCGCACGCCCTATCAGTCGGACAAGGACCTCCGCGCCAGCATCAATGCCGGCAAAACGCATTTCTTCGACATGCACCTTTCCCTGCTCCCCCAATACGTCCGCTACGGATTCCTGGGCAAACTCGACTGGGCCATCGTCGAAGCCGCCGATGTCTCGGTGGATGGCAAAATCCTTCTCACCACCAGCGTCGGTGCCGCTCCGACCTTCCTTTCCCAGGCGAAGAAAATTCTCATCGAGGTCAACAGCCGCCACCCGAAGGAATTGTTGGGCTTCCACGACATCTACGAACCCGCATCGCCGCCCCACCGCCGCCCCATCCCGATTTGCGCCGCCGACGACCGCATCGGCACCCAGCGGGTATGGGTCGATCCGAAGAAGATCGTCGGCATCGTCCACTCCAAACGCAAGGACGAGGTCAAGGATTTCTCTCCCGTCACCGAGGTCACCACCAGAATCGGCCAGAACGTTGCCGGGTTCCTGGCGGCGGAGCTGCGAAACGGCCATATCCCTAAAGGTTTCCTGCCGATCCAGTCCGGCGTCGGCAACGTCGCCAACGCCGTGCTCGCCGCCATGGGCGACCACCCGGAAATCCCGCGCTTCCAGATGTATTCGGAAGTGATCCAGGATTCCGTCATCGATCTCGTCAAACAGGACCGTTGCTCCTTTGTCAGTGGCGTTTCCCTCACCGTCACCGATGCCGTACTACAAAGCATGTATGACAACCTGGACGCCTTTCGCGGCCGGCTGCTGCTCCGCCCGCAGGAAATCGCCAACAACCCGGAGATCGTCCGCCGCATCGGCATCGTCTCCATCAACACCGCCCTCGAGGCGGATATCTTCGGCAACATCAACTCCACCCACGTGCTCGGCCAGAAGATGATGAACGGCATCGGCGGCTCCGGGGATTTCACCCGCAACGCCTATATCTCGATCTTCACCTGCCCGTCCACCGCCAAGGATGGCAGCATCTCCGCCATCGTCCCGATGTGCTCGCACATGGATCACAGCGAACACTCGGTCCAGGTGCTCATCACCGAACACGGCATCGCTGATTTCCGCGGCAAGGACCCGCGCGAACGCGCCGCGCTGGTGATTCAGAACTGCGTTGATCCGTCCTATCAGGATCTGCTCTGGAAATACTTCAAGCTCACTGAAAACGGCCACACCCCGCAATCATTCCGCTCCGCCTTCGCCTTCCACGAAACCTTCCTGGAAACCGGCGACATGCGGAAGACCACGTTCTGAGAAAGACCCAAGACGCAAGACTTCAAGACACAAGATGAAGATATCACCCACCAATCGCATCAAGCGATTCCCTTCCTCTTCTCTTGAGTCTTTCTAACATTTCAGCATTTATCCCCATGGAACAACTCCTCACCGAATTCCCGGAACACACCTACGAGCAATGGCATGCCGCCGCGGAAGCTTTGCTCAAAGGAGCGCCCTTTGAGAAACGTCTCGTCAGCAAGACCTACGAGGACATCACGATCCAGCCGATCTATCGCCGTGATGACATCGCCGACTTGGAACACCGCAAGCACTTCCCCGGCTCCGGTTCGCTCGTCCGCGGCAGCCACGCCGCCGGCTTCCTCAACGCCGGTTGGGAAGTCTCCCAGGAACTCAAGGCATCCTCCCCGGAAGCCCTCAACACCCTGATCCACGAGGGCCTCAACGGCGGCCAATCCGAACTCAACATCCCCGTCGGCTGCGGCGCGGATGAGTGCTGCAAGGGCGGCGTGAAAATAACCAGCGCCGCCGATTTCTCCACCGCCCTCTCCAAGGTTGCGCTCGATTCCATCTCGACCTACCTGCAAGCTGGCCCCGCCAGCGTGCCCGTCGCCGCCTTGTTCATCGCCGCCGCCGAACAAGCCGGCGTCCCCGCCGCCAAACTCCGCGGCGGCATCGACAACGATCCGCTCGCCGAACTTGTCGCCAAGGGCGCGCTCCGCCAGTCACACACCCTGCGTTTCGACCACATGGCCGCGCTCACCGACTACGCCGCCAAGAACGCCCGCAGCCTCCGCACCATTTCCATCCAGGGCGATGTCTATCACAACGCCGGAGCCACCGCCACCCAGGAACTGGCTTATATCATCTCCACCCTCGTTTGTTATCTCGAGGAAATGAAAGCCCGCGGCCTCGCTCCGGAAACCGTGCTGCCCCGCATCCGCATCCGCCTCGCGGTCGGCTCGGACTACTTCATGGAGATTTCCAAAATCCGCGCCGCCCGCCTGCTCTGGAGCAAGATCGCCGCTGCTTACGGTGTGGAAAACGCTCCCGTTCACATCCACGCCAGCACCTCGAAGTGGAACAAAACCACCTACGACGCCCACACCAACATGCTGCGCGTCACCGCCGAAGCCTTCGCCGCCGTCGTCGGCGGTGTCGATAGCCTCCACATCGGCCCCTACGATGAAATCGCCGGTCACACCGATGAGTTCTCGCGCCGCATCGCCCGCAACATCCACACCATCCTCCGCGAGGAATGTGGCCTCGACCGCGTGATCGATCCCGCCGGCGGCTCGACCTATATCGAGTGGCTCTCCGATCAACTCGCCGCGAAAAGCTGGACGATCTTCCAGGACATCGAGAAACAAGGCGGCATGGTCGCCGCCCTCGAAAGCGGCTCCGTCCAACAAGCCGTGCAAGCCGTTTGCACCGCCCGTTTCAAAAACATCCGCATCCGCAAGGACAAGGTTGTCGGCTCGAACATGTATCCCGATCTCAAGGGCAAAAAACTCGAAATCCACGCCCCGGAATGCATAGCCGCCGAGGTCGCCGCCGCCAACATCCCGACAGCGAAACCCGCCGCAGTCACGCCATCCGCCACCGCCACCATGGTGATTGAAGCCATCGCCGCCGCCAAAGCCGGAGCGTCCAAGTTCTCGCTCGCCATCGCCACCGGCCTGACCAACAACGATGGCGCTCCCACCGTCACCGCCCTGCCGCCGCGCCGCGCCGCCGAGGAATACGAAGCCCTCCGCGACGCCTCGACCGCTTTCTCCGCCAAGACCGGTGCCGCGCCCGCCATCCTCCAACTCAACATCGGCCCCTCCGGCCGCTACCGCCTCCGCGCCGATTGGACGGCCTCGTTCTTCGAAGCCGCCGGTTTCGTCATCGATGGTGCCCGCGATTTCCCTAACATCGAGGAAGCCGTCAAAGCCCTCGCCTCCAGCAAGGCCGAAATCGCCGTCATCACCTCCGACGACGCCACCTACCTCACCACCGTCGTGCCACTCGCCACCGCCGCCAAAGCCGCGAAACCGAATGTCTCCCTGCTCGTCGCCGGAGCCCCCGGTGACAATGAAGCCGCCTGGCGCACCGCCGGTGTCGATGACTTCGTCAACATCCGCAGCAACAACTACGAACTCAACGAACAACTCCTCAAAAAAGCCGGAGTTCTCTGATCAGGGCGGCGGTTTCCACCCGCCATGCCAAGCTTGCCGAAATTCCAATGCCCGCCAAAGGAACAAAACTCACTCCCGCCAAGGCCAGCGAGGAGCTAGCCGTGGATCGCCTTGCTCAGGTGGTGCATTTAATCAGGGGGGAAAAGGTGCTCTTGGGTTCTGATTTGGCTACACTTTACGGCGTCCAGACGAAGGTTCTCAACCAAGCGGTGCAGCGAAACATCGAAAGCTTTCCCGAAGACTTCATGTTCCAATTGTCGAAGGAGGAGGCAGAGGATCTTTCAAGGTCACAATTTGTGACCTTGAAGCGGGGTTACAACATCAAGAAACTGATTTCCTCTCCGGCCACACCCGGCAAGGAAATGGGCTTCCACACCATCTCCGGGCGCGCATAAGCCACCAAAGACACCAAAAGACGCTCTTCTTGAAATCACAAGTTCTGATCTCAAATCACCACCCACGCACATCCAACCACCCGTCG